>CAMATG010000004.1 GCA_945860645.1 Candidatus Sulfopaludibacter sp. SbA3
TTGCTGTTTGCGGGGGGCGACCGGGCGGGGGCGGAGCGGGCGGTGCGGGAGTGTGTGGATTTGCGGGTGCGGTTATTGGGGGATGGGCATGTGAGCGTGGGGAAGGCGAGGGCGGTGTTGGCGGGGTTGGCGGTCAGGTAATTCCTAAATTACGGGATTTTCCGGTAGCACGGCTCCAGGGGAAATCTGGGGGTGGTGAGGAAGTCGGCGACGCGTTCGAAGGGATCGAAACCGCCGTATTCCTGCGCGATGGGGGCGCGGAGGTTGGAGTTGGCGTTGACGTCGTAGAAGATCAGGCGGCCGTCGGCGGCTTCCAGATATTCGATGCCACCGACGTCGAGCCGGCCGGCGTCGACGATTTGTTTGCCGTATGCGACAGCCTGGGCGGGGACTTCGGAGTAGGCGTAGAACTCGACCGGCTTGGCTGGCTTGGCGGCGGGAATTTCGCAGTGGCCTTCGCCATCGATGGGGTTGCAGACCTCCGACGGGCAGAGGTTGAAGGCGCCGTGGGAGACGACGCGCATGGCGTAGAGGAGCTGGCCGCCGAGGAACTCCATGCGGACGATGCCTTTGGCGGGGTCGACGGGGAAGTATTCCTGGAGGAGGAGGAGGTTATCGGGGAGCCAGAGATCGGGGTTGTCACGGAGGAGACGGCGGGCTTCGTCGGCGTTATTGAGGAGATACATGCGGGCGCCGCTACCGCCCTGTTCGGGCTTGATGAGGGCGGGCCACTGGTCGCCCCATTGTTCGAGGGCGGCTTCGATGTCGTTGAAGGCGAGTGTGCGGGGGTGGGGGACGCCCAGCTTGTGCTTCAACGCGGCCTGGGCGGACTTGCTCAATTCCAGGGCGAAGGGGACGGAGCCGTTGAGGACGCGGGCGCCGCCCAACTCCAGGGTTCGCATGTAGGAGAGGCAGAGCGGCACGGCGCGGGTGTTGCCGCGGACGTAGGCGCTGGGGCTGGCCTGGTTGAAATAGAGCGGGGCTTCGGGGGTGCTGTCCGGATTGAAGGCGGCGCGTTTCAGATCGAATTTGGCGTAGTTGACGCCGCGGCGATCGAGAACGGAGAAGAGCGGCTTTTGCCACTCGGGGTGCTCATAGAGAACAACGAGGTCGTGACCCATTGTTCTCCACTATAGCTAGGGTTGGCGGAAAGTGACGGTGGTGAAATTGGAAATTTCTTCGCCCTGGCGGATGACGATCTCCTTGGTGCCGTAGCCGATGCGGAGGGGGAGGGGGCCCAAGTTGATCTGATCGAGGCCCTGATACTGGCCTTGCGCGACCGGGCCGGCGACGGGCACGGCGACATCGCCGACGGTGGCGGTGGCCGGGCCGCCGCGGAGGCCGGTGCCGTAGAGGATGAGGTAGACCTGATCGGTGGGGGCGACCGGGATGGGGGCGGCGGTGTTGGTGGTGGCATCGAAGAGAAGTCCTTCGGTACGGGCGCCGGTCCGGGAGATTTTCAGGTACGTAGCGGCGGCGACGCCTTTGCCGGTTTGATTGGCGCTGTAGATGGCCGGGGCGGTGGCAGCGATTTCCACGGTGGATTTCTGGCTGCCGATGTTAATTTGGGCCGTGCCGGTAGCGGTACCGGTGGGGATGAGGAAGCTCAACTGGGTGGGGGAGACGTAATAGAGAGGAGCGGGGCGGGTGACGTTTTTGGCATCGGTCACGCTGACCTGGAGGCCGCCGAGGGTGGTGGGCCAGGGGGTGGTGGTGGCGACGGCGGTGACGGTGGCGAGGTTGGCGCCGAAGGTGGCGACGATGGATTCGGGCGCGACGGGGCCGCCGATGGCGTAGCTGGCGCTGGAGAGGGTGACGACGCTGGGCAATGTTGTGGCGCGGTTGTTGCAGGCGGCGTCCCGGGCGGGGATGGCGGGTTCGAGTGGCGGCTTGGGGGCGATGACGGTGGAGGGAGTGGCGCCGGTGAGCCAGTTCCAGAGCAGTTCGTAGTAGCTGTAGGCGGGGGCGTTGGGGCCGGTGCGGTACCACTTGGCGAAGAAGCGATCGTCGTCGCCCCAGGTGACGTGGATGCCGCAGTTCCGGCCGGCGACGCCGGGGACGGTGGAGATATTGGCGCGGTCGATGGCGGTATTGCGGATGTTGGGGAGGAGGTTCAACTGATCGGCGAGGAGCTCGCCGAATTGGGCGTCGGTGGCAATGGAGCCGCCCTCCTGATAGCCGTTGATGAGGAGCTGGTCCTGGATATCCATGGCCTGGAAGAAGGGCGTGGTGATGTGGTTGAGCGTGAGGTAGCCGGCCTCGGCGCAGAGGTAGGCGGCGGTGGGGTGGGCGGCGAGGCAGGAGTCATCGAGCTGGGCATTGCGGAGGCCGACGTGGACTTCGTTGTACTTTTCGGTTTTGGAGGCGTAGACGGGGTCGCGAGGGTCGCCGGCTGGGAAACCTTGCTTGCCGTTGAGATCGGGATCGAAGGTGGCTTCGAAGTTGGCACGGACGCGGACGTTGGGGTTGGCGGCGCGGAGGCGGGCGGCGAGGCGGTCGGAGTGGGCACGGGCGCCGTTGGCGCCGGCGGAGTCGCCGCTCAAGAGGACGTCGGTGGCGTCGGTGAGTTTGGGGAGGCCGGTGACGCCGCGTTCGAGGGTGTCGAAGATGGCGCTGACGATGTTGGCGCCTTGGAAGTGAAGGGAGTAGGCTTTGGCGGGGTCGGTTTCGGAGCGGAGGACAACGTTGGACTTGCGGCCCTGCCACTGGTCGGAGCTGCAGTATTTCAGCAGGACGAGATTGCGGTCGGCGATGCGGTTGGCGCCGTTGCGGTTGAAGAGGCCGCCGGTGTTGCGGAAGTCGGCTTCGAAATTGGTGGTCATGAGGGTGCCTTCCCACTGGCCGATGCCGCACCAGCGGGTGGCGCATTCTTCGTAATCCTTGCAACTGCTGCCGCCGAGGAAGTGGATGAGCCAGCGGTTGGCGGAGGGGCCGTCGGGTTCGGTGGCGCCGGGGCGGGCGGGGCGGACGAAGATGACGGCGGGGGTGCCATCGTTGCAGACGGCGTTGGGGGAGTTGATGGTGATTTTGCGGAGGTCGCCGGTGGTGAGGTTTTTGACGGCGTAGGGCTGGCGGCCGTCGGGAGTTTGGGGGCAGGAGATGGCTTCTTTGATGGTGGGGACGCTTTGGGCGAAGGCGGAGAGGGCGCAGAGGGCGAACAGGGTGGGCTTCATGGCGGTATAGTTGGTATTCGCAAAAATGAGGTTTCCAGGATCAATGACGCGGCGGAGTTTTTTGATGAGCGGGTTCGCGCTGCGACCGGACGGGGCGCGGATTGCGTTTACCGTTCGGGAGGGCGTGGGGCCGAACCTGGTGTTGATTCCGGGGAGTTGGGGGACGCGGGCGGTTTTCGACCGGTTTGTGGCGGCGCTGCCGGGGGATTTGCGGGTGGTGATTGTGGAGCTGCGCGGGCATGGCGAGAGCCGGCCGGCTGCGGCGGCGCCGGCGATGGAGAGCCTGGCGGAGGATGTGCTGGCGGCGGTGGACAAGGCCGTGCCGCGGGGGGCGCGGTTCTACGTGGGCGGGCATTCGATTGGCGGGATGCTGACGATTGAGATTGCCGGGCGGCGGCCGGGGCAGGTGGCTGGGGCGATTGCGATGGAGGGGTGGACGCACTATTCGGTGCAGGCGGCGGCGTTTCCGCCGGGGCGGCCTTCGCCGCGGCGGGCGACGGTGGCAATGACGGAGGCGGAGCGGGCGGCGTTCGGGACCGTTTGGCGGAAGTGGGATGGTTGGGGCATTTTAGAGCGGACGCCCGTGCCGGTGTTGGAAGTGTGGGGGGACCGGGGGCGGGAGCGGCCGTCGCGGGCTGTACTGCGGATTCCGGAGCGGGAATCGATTGAGTTGGAATGGATGGCGGGGGCGTCGCATTCGCTGTTGGAGGAGTGCCCGGAGGAGGTGGCGCGGGCAACGGCGGGGTTCGTGGGGCGGATGGAGGAGCGGCATATGTTTGCGGTGACCGGGGTGGGCCGGCTGCCGGTGGAGGCGTTTTCGATTTTTCGGGCGCGGGAGGGGGTGGCGGGGTTCAACATGCACCCGTATGTGACGTTTTTTGGCGGGAAGTTCTGGGCGATTTGGAGTTCAAACCGGGTGCGGGATTTGCAGTCGGGGCAGTATGTTCGCTATGCGACGAGTGGGGACGGGGTGCATTGGTCCGAGGCTGGGGTGGTGACGCCGAGCGAGGAGGCGGGGAATTTCCGGTATTTTGCGCGGGGGTTGTGGGTGCGGGATGGGGAGTTGTGGGCGCTGGCGGCGCGGGATGAGGCGGTACGGCCGTTGTTCGGACCGGGGCTGGAGTTGCGGGGGTACAAGTGGGCCGGGGGGCGGTGGGAGGAGCCGGTGTTGATTGCCCGGGACGCGATTAACAACTTTGCGCCGGAGCGGTTGGCGAGCGGGGAGTGGATGATGTCGCGGCGGGATCACAAGATGCGGATCTCGATGTTGGTTGGGGATTTAGGGAAGTGGCGGGCGGTTCCGGTGGGGGGATCGGGGTTGGATGAGCCGATTTGGTACGCGTTGCCGGACGGGGTTTTGACAGCTGTTTTCCGGGATGGGAACCGGTCGCGGCGGCTGTTCCGGGCGTTCAGCCGGGATGGCGGGAGGATGTGGACGACACCGGTGCGGACCGATTTTCCGGACGCGATGGCCAAGTGCAACGTGTTGCGTTTGCGGAGCGGGTTGTACGTGATGGCGTCGAACCCGAACCCATCGGGGGTGCGGATTCCGTTGAGTTTGTCGGTGTCGCGGGATGGGCGGATTTTCACGGGGCAGGCGGTTCTGCGGGACGCGCCGACAGTGTATCGGTATGGGGGGAAGGACCCTGGGTATGCCGGGTATCACTATCCGCAGTTGCTGGAGCACAGTGGGTATTTGTATGTGATCCATGCGGAAAACATGGAGGATATTGTGTTGTTGCGGGTGCCGCTGGGGGCGGTGGAGCGGTTAGCGCGGTAGTACGTATTACGGAAAAAAATGAGGTGACTGACACCACAATATTGCGTTTGTTAGCGGGCTAAGGGGCCGTAGAGCTCCGGGCGGCGGAAGCGGAAGAGGTATTCGGGCTCGGAACGGGCGGCGCGGAGATCGTCGCCGTTGAGTTCGTGGATGAGCAGGTCGCCGTCGGCCTGTTCGGCCAGGATTTCGCCGCGGGGGCCGATGATGAGGGCGCCGCCGGGGAAGGTCTGTTCGACACCGGCCGCTTTGACATGGCCGAGGTAGTTGCAGGCGACGCCGAAGACGCCGTTTTCCTGGCAGCGGGCGCGGAGGGCGGGGCCGGCCCAGGCGGCCCAGCCGGCGCGGGTGACCGGCGGCGGGTCCGCGGCGAAGGGGAATAGGACGATTTCGACGTTTTCGACGGCGAGCAGGCGGGTGGATTCCGGGAGGAGCGCGTCGAAACAGATGTTGGCACCGAGGCGGCCGAGGGGCGTTTGGACGACGGTGGGGCCGGGGCCGCCATTGTAGAACGGCATTTCGAACATCGGCACGTGCATCTTGCGCCAGGCGCCGAGGAGACCTTGGGGGCCGACCAGGATTTGGGTGTTGTAGAGCAGGTTGCCGGCATCTTCGAGGACCCCGGCGGAGATGTAGAGGCCGATCTGCTGGGCCATCATGGTGAGGGTTTTGACGGCCGAGCCGTCGAGCCGTTCGGCCGTTTGGCGGGCGAGGGCGAGGGCTTCACGGAGCCAGGCGGCGTGGTTGCCCTCCGGGTGGTTGGGCAGGAAGCCGGTGAGGGAAAGTTCCGGGAGTAAAAGCAGTTTGGCGTGGGCGTTGGCGGCGCGGTTGGCCAGGTGGAAGATCTTTTCGATGTTCTGGGAGGTGGCGCCGGGCTGGCTATCGACATTACCGGCGGCGAGGGTTAAACGGTCGAGCACGTGGGAAGTCCCCTTCTGCGGCCAGCATAGCGCGGCCGGGGAGAGAACGCTATCCTCGAACGGTTTGGCGGGCGGCGACGGCGGCGGGGACAGTCATTTCCGCACGCGCCAACTCCGCCATGCGGCCCATGGTGACCCAGTCGCGATTGGCTTCGGCGATGACGGCGAGGCTTTTGCGGAGGTATTCCGTCTTCTCTTCACGGTTGCCGCCGGCCCGCTCCAGGTGCATCTTTTCGGTGCCGTCGAAGTCCTCATCGCAGGTGAGGTCCGCCGGATGAACGACGTAATAGAAGAACCGGCGCGCCTGCACGGCGGCGCGGAGCAGGGCGTAGTGGCGCTCCCAACCGAGGAGAAAACCGGTGGTGTGCCAGACGGCGAAACCGAAAGGCCCGGGCGCGGTAGGCACGGGAAGGACCGTAACCCCTTGGCTGACGTACGGTTCGCGGGAGCCGGTGAGCGGCTGCAGCCAGTCCCGCCGGTTCAGCACGCGGCGGAGTTTTTCCGAATGACCAAGGTGGTTGAGCGCGTTCTTGACGACGAACGGATAGTAGAGCAGGGAGGGGAAGAGGCTCATGTCGTAGCGATAGCCGAGCTCACCGAGCAGCCGCATGAGCCGCTCGGAATAGCACCAGGCGGGCGAGACAAAGCCGCGAGGGGTGACGCCGACGGCATCTACGAGCCGTTCGTGCGTGCGAACGATTTCATCGCGCATCTCGGCAATGGGCAATGCGCCCAGATCCGTGTAGTGGTTCCAGGTATGGTTGCCGATCTCGTGACCATCGCGGGCCAGGGCGGCCAGCCGGTCGCAGGCGTGCGTGTCTTCGAGGTCCCGGCCGATGGCGTACATCGAGTATTTGAACCGGAACTCCCGGCCCAGTTCGACAAACCGATCCATCACCTGACGGTAAGTAGGGTCGACATAGTTCGCCGGATAGCCGGCGGCCTGCGCCATTGAGTCTAAATGCAGCGCGACGGCTGCATAGCCAGTTGTTACAACCACAAGGACTTATCGTCCGATTGATGAAATCTCTTTAGGAGACCGCGACGAGTTCTTGCGCCGCTTCGGCCGATGCGCCCTTGACGTTATCCATGTCGAACTGCATGCGCGAAGCCACATCATTGGCGATACCCACCATGGTGTTCCAGGAGTTCACCTGCGGATAGCACTGGGCGGTGGTGGCCAAGTATAGAGGGCTATCGCCGCAGCGCATGCGCGGCTTGCTGTTCTGATAGCCAAGCGGCCATACCGGTTCCACGTAGGGAGCGCGGAAGACTCGGATGTCTTCCACCCAATCCTGGTTGAACTTCGGGTTGAACGCCTTCATCGCCTTCAGCGCCTGGAACTTAATGTCGCCGTCGACGGTACTGTACATCTCGCTGTCTTTGCCGCAGTAGTTCAACAGGTAGACCAGATGACGCCCGCCGGTCTGGCTGGCGGGGACGACATGCGTCGTTTCCACCAGGCCCTGGAACGGGAAACCTTTCTGCACGATGGCATTCCAGTAGTTCGGCTGGAGACGCTTTTTCAGAATGGCCACCGCGTTCACGACACCCTGATAGGGGAGTTTCTGCTGCGGGACCACCGATTCGAGCCGGCCGCGGCAGAGCTGGCGGAGAATCGGGAGCGGGAGGGTGGAAACCGCGGAATCGAACGTTTCCCAGCGGCCTTCGGCACTGATCTGGATGCCTTGCGGACAATCCTGCATGGCATAGACGGCGGTCCGGAGACGGATGACGCCGCCCAGGCGGCGGATTTCGGTGCGCAGGCGGTCCGCAATGCGGCGATAACCGCCATTGACGTACCCCTTCACTTCCTTGGTGGAACCTTTCTCACGGCGCAGGCGCGTCCAGAACCAGTAAGCGGGCACGCTATCGTACATATCGCCGAACTTGGCGCGGAGCAGGGGACGCCACAGCTGGGCGAACACTTCAGCGCCGAAGATACCTTCCAGCCATTCGGAGACGCTGATTTTGTCTAACCCCTTGGGATCATTGAGGAACTTGGCGATGTAGGCACCGCCGAGCGCGGTGCGGATGCGGCCCGTCAGGCTCAGCCCGCCGAAGCAAAGCAGGTCGAGCGGGGTGTTGAACGGGAACAGCTCATGCCCGTAGAGGAAACCCATCGTGGTCTCCTTCCAGGTAGCTTCCTCGGCCAGGCCGAGTTCCGCCAGCAGGCCCAGCAGATTTTCGTCGGTGTTGATCATCACGTGGTAGAACTGCTCCATCGTGTGGCCTTCGTGCTGGAAGGTACCGCCGAGCCCGCCGAGCTCGTCCGACGCTTCGAAGAGAGTGACCCGATTACCCTTCTGCAAGAGACGATAGGCGCTCACCAGACCGGAAATCCCTCCGCCGAGTACTGCGACATTGCCTTTGGACGCGTTCATGATGTTCTCCCCTTCTCTTCGACCGGATTTGCCGTAGCCTGAACTACTCTTCGATCACGAACCGGCCGCCGGCCAGTTTCGCGTCCGCCCACATGGTGAACGTCGTCCACCCGGCCAGGCGCATCAGCGACAGATGGGCCGTAACCGATTGAAAAATATTGATTTTCGATTCCCCGAACTGGCGCCGGTCAACCGGCATCGGCAGTTCCTTGACGCGGAAACCGTGGAACATGGCGCGCACCATGATTTCGGCGATGGCCGCGAAGCCGTCGGAGTTGAACTTCACCTTCTTGACGACTTCTCGGCGGTAGGCCCGGTGCATCGGCGTGAAACTGTGCACTTCGTTCCCCAGGATGCCGCGGTAGACCCAGCTGGCGCCCTGGCTCAGCACCTTGCGCACCGGGTGCACCGAACCCGTGCCGCTCTCGGGGTGCCACGGCGAGGCGGTGACGATGTCGGCGCCTTCCTGCAGCATCCGCACCATCTGCGGCAACGTTTCAGGGGCAAACGTGCAATCACTGTCCATCGTGCAGACGATCGGGGCGATGGCGTTGGCGAACCCTGTCCGAACCGACGCGCCCAAACCCTTGTTCGAGGGATGATGCACGACGCGAATCCAATCATGCCCCTTGGCGATCACGTTCAACGCTTCGCGCGTCCCATCCTTGGACCCATCGTTGACAAAAAGAACTTCCCAGCCCGCCATCTGTCCGGCATCGTGCATCGCAGTCAGGCGACGCATCAACTGGGGGAGGCCGTCGATTTCGTTATAGCAGGGGACAATAAGGGTGACTAAACTGCCAGGCATTGGTGAACTCCAGAGGTATTTGGGGGACAACCTCATTCTGCGGAGCGGGCCTGCTTCGGTCACTCAACTGGAAGTACTCAAACTTAGTTACATTTTTCAGTTGGGCGGGTAGGACTAACGGGTGGGAGACCCGTACTAGTGCGTATTTGTTTTCAAATAGTTAGCCCTGGTTTGGCCGCCACAGGGTTTCTGGACGATTTAATAAACGGCTGGCTAAGCGGCTCCAAATAAACAGGGCATCGGAGAGCCGATTGAGGTATTGTACGGCCTCTGGCGGGATACTTTCATGGGCGGCGAGGGTGACCGTATGGCGCTCCGCGCGGCGGCAAATGGTGCGGCAGAGGTGCAATTCGGCATTCAAACGGCAGCCGCCGGGCAGGACAAAGCTGTTTAACGGTTCCAAGGTGGCGTTGGCTTCGTCCATCTCCTGCTCCAGGCGCGTGACGTCGGCCGCGGTGATCACCGGCTGGCCCGGGCGCAGGTCTTCCATCTCCGTCGCCAGCAGCGACCCCAGATTGAAAAGCTCGTGCTGGACGCGTGTCAGACGCACGGTCAGCAGGTGCACGGCCGGGACGCCTTCGGGAATGGAGGTGATGGCGAGGCCGAGGGCGGCGTTCAACTCGTCGACGGTCCCGTAGGCTTCGATGCGCAAAGCGTCCTTCGATACGCGCTGGCCGCCGACCAGCGACGTGCGCCCTTCGTCGCCGGTGCGGGTGTAGATGCGCGACAGGGTGACGTGCGGATCGTGAAAAGGGGCGTCAGAACTCATAGTTGTTATTCTCCGTCAGGCCAGTTCGGGGAAGATATAAAAATGCCTCCGCACGCACTGCTGCTTGTATTGACGGCGGCGTGTATCCATGCGACTTGGAATTTGTTGGCCAAGCGGGTGCGTGGCGGGATGGAAGTGGTGTGGCTGTACTCGTGCGTGGGCACGCTGGTGTACGGGCCGTGGGCGGTACATGAGTACGTTGGGATCTGGGAGAGGCTGGGATGGCAGGAGGTGTTGTCGGTCTCGGGCAGCTGTTTCTGGCAACTGGCGTATTTCGTCTGTCTGCAGCAAGCCTACCGGCACGGGGACCTGTCGCTGGTGTACCCGGTGGCGCGGGGATCCGGGCCATTGGTGGCGACGCTGGGCGCGCTGGCGATCTACGGGGAAAGCCCTACCGCGCTCGCCTGGATGGGGATTGGGCTGATCAGCGGCGGCGTGTTATTCTTCCTTCGCGGCGCCGCGGGAGCGGGCGTCTGGTGGGGCATGGCTACGGGATTGTTGATTGGAATCTATAGCTTGTGGGATAAATATGCCGTCAGCGGGTTGCACTTGCCGCCGGTGATGATGGAGTGGACCACGGACGTTTCGCGGGCGCTGGTACTGGCGCCGTTGGCGTTGCGGCGGGCGGGCGAGACACGGCGCGTTTGGAACGAGGAGCGGATCCGGTTGATTCTGATTGGCGCCATGAACCCGCTGAGCTACATTCTGGTGCTGACGGCGCTGACCGTTTCCCCGCTGCACCGCGTGGCGCCGATGCGGGAGATCAGCATCGTGCTGGGGGCCATTCTGGGGGCGAAGTTCCTGGGCGAACGGCAGAGCGGGCGGCGGCTGGTGGGGGCCATCATCATGGTGCTGGGTGTGCTGTGCCTGACCGGATGTTCCGCGGAGCGGCCGGCGTTTCAGCCGAAGTACGACCGTTTGCTGGACCTGCGCGTGGCCGTTCCGCCGCCGGTTCCCGTGCTTTCCAACGAAGACACCACCGACGAGGCCGAGATTCAGTTCCGCGCGGCGTTCGTTTTTTACCGGCGCGGCCGTTGGGAGCACGCCATTCCCGCCTTCGCCGAGGTGGTGGACTACGACGACAACCGGCACGACGCGCGGCTCTATTGGGCGGCTTCGCTCGTTCTGGCCGATCGCGACGGCGAGGCCGTGGAGCTGCTCGACGAGTTGTTGGAGACCCCGTACGAAATGGCGGCGCGGCCGCTGCTGGCGCGCGTCCTGTTCCGGCAGGGCAAGTTCAAAGAGGCCCGGGAAGTGGCCGGCCCGGCGGCGAAGGAGAACTTCGACGCCGCCGGGTGGGTGGCACGGTACGACCTGCTGGTGCCGTAGTTACGACAGGCTTTTCAGCAGCGTCGCCGCCAAGGCTTCGATGGTTCCGCCGCCGCCGGTGACCAGGATGTTGGGCACGATGGGCGTACCGGATTTGGACAGCGAATCGACGGCGTTCACCAGCGCCGTGGCGTTGGCGCCCAGCGCGCGGACCTGCGCGTCGAAGGCCTCGGCCTTGGCCAGACCGACGGCGCGGACCTCGGCACCCCGGGCCTGGCCGGTCTGTTCGATGTAGAACGACTCGCCTTCGGCTTCGGCCTTGCGGGCGTTGGCGTTATTGGTACGGATGTTCACGCCGACTTTGGACTTCGCCAGCTCCGCCTGCATATCGGCCGTTCCGCGCGCCTGTTCGGTCTCAATGCGCTGCAGTTGGGCCTGTTTCTGCTGTTCGAAGGTGGCGATCTCCTGCTTCGCAATTTCGCGTTCGGTCAGCACGCCGACCAGATCCTGCGGCAGGATCACGTCCTGGATATAGACGCCACGGGTTTCGACGAAGTAGGCCTCCAGCTGCTCGCGGATGCGTTCGTAGGCCGAGCGTTGGACCTGTTGGCGCGTCTCGATGAACCGCACGGCGGGCATGGATTGCAGGGTGTCCCGGAAGTGGTTGCCGACGGCGGCCTGCAGCACTTCGTCGATCAGGTTGTTGATCGTGCCGACGGTGGAGATGACGCGCGGAGCGCGGGCATCGGGGATGTGAATCTGGACCTGGAGGTCCATTTTGAAGACGAAGCCCTCGTTGCTTTTGGCGATGATGGATTCGAGTTTGGCGTCCAGTTTGTGGGCGGCGCTGACGCGTTCGGCCCAGTTGAGGGTGAGAATCGCCGTCGGCACCAGTTCGGCCTTGTAGCAGTAAGGGTTGATGGGGTATTTGCCGGTGCGGAGCGGTTCCTGCCAGATGCCGCGGTGGCCGGGGCGGACGAGCGTGCCGAATTTGAAGTCGGTGCCGGAGGTGTCGGCGGTGGGGAGGCCGACGTAGGATTTGACGACGGCGACTTGGCCCTGTTCGACGACCAGCATGGGCACGCGTTCGACGCGAACGAGGAACGGGTTGAGGTTGTAGGCGCCGTAGAGCAGCGGGTCGTGCTGCAGGCCGATGCGGCCGTTTTGATCGAGGAAGGATTGGAAATCCTGGTAGCTGTTGTGGAGCTCGTTTTTGCTCGATAGGAGGCGTTCGATGATCTCGGCGTCGGTGGCGGCGCTCTGTTCGATGGTCGCGATATCGGTGTAGCCGCCGAGGCGGGAGGCGATGTCGCCGGAGGCCAGCGGGTCGCCTTCGTAGACCGTGACGATGCCGATCAGATCCTGCTGCGAGGCCGGATCCCGTTGAATCCGGACGACTTCCAGGTCCGACGGGTGCAGGCCGAAGCTGGCCGCGGTGAGCGGGCCGTCTTTGGGAATCTGCTCGGAAACGGGGGTGCCGTAGACGCGGTCGCGCGTGATGACCAGGAAGGCCACCGGGTGCAGCGGGAGCGTCGTACCGGGCGACAGAACGGGGCGCTGGACGCCTTTCTGGCCGCCGTTTTTGACGAAGGTATCGAGGTCGGTGAACTGGCCGAACTCCTGGCGGTAGACGGCGGATTTGGCGCCGTTGGGCAGCGGATTGCCGATTTGGGCGATCACCACGCCGATCTGCCCGGCCGGGATCTGCACCCAGGGGTATTTCTGCACGGCGTAGAGAAGGCAGAATTGGAAACGGATGCCAGGCATGAGCAGTTCGGCCTGGTAGCCGGCTTCGCCTTGGAAGGCGATGGGGTTGTCGTCGGTCAAGCGCCGGTTAGAGAAGCGGCGCGTTACAAGGCCCACTTCCGTGGGGCCGATGCGATGCAGGGATAGGAGAATCAAAATCCCGGCAAGGGTAAGAAGTACAGCAAGTACAACTAGGGTTAGGGTCAACATAGCGGTCTTCGCGGATTAAAAAACCGTGCGAAGACAATCCGTCATACACAGATACCGTTGCAACATTCCGGCTGTTCCATGATTTGGATAAATGCGGAATGGGCCATACTGGGGGTTGGACTTATGAAGCCTTCGCGACGTGTTTTGGGCAAGATGTTCACGTATTTGGGCCTGTTTTTGACGGGTATGGGGTTAATCGGCGTCCTGGGGCCGTACCTGGAACTGCAGCGTTCGAACAAGATCACGGCGCAGGTGGTGAGCAACGATATCGCCCACCGGCAGACGGGAGCCTTCGGGTTTCGACTGCAGCTGAAGTGGGAGCGGCCGGAGGGGGAACAGCGCACGACCATCACGACGGTGGTGCGGGCGAAGTCGGAAGCCGAGGCGCGGGAGAGCTATCGGGGCAAGCATCTGGCGGCCGGTCAGAGCTACGAGTTTTTTACCGATCCGGAGAACCCGGAACGCATTCAGCCGTTCAAGGGTTACAACCCGGGGACGTTTGGAAAGTTCATCGCCATCGCGCTGGCCGGGGTGGTGGTGTTTTTCGTGGGGATGACGATCGTGCGCGGGACGAATAAAGAGAAGCGTTAGGTTTCGTCGGCGTAGGCCAGATATTTGCCGCAGTGGAGGCAGCGGAAGACATAGGCCGTTGGCTCTTCCTCTTTCTTCAATGCGGCGATGTATTTTTTGCCCAACGGGGCGAGCGCGGGCTTGGCCGCAGCGAATTCGCCATCGAGCTCCGCCGCGCCGGCCCTGCCGAGGTAGGCCGCCGCGTCGCCACAGCAGGTCAACCACTGCTCCTGCTGCCAGGCGTTGAAGCCCGGCGTGCGATTGGCGAGTTCGTCCAGGATACGCGGGTCGTCGATGTCCTCAATGGTTCCGGTATCGGTGAACTCCGCCCGGAACTGGCGCGCCGCCGAGCCATCGGCGACGCACCACGGGCAGAGGCAGCCGGACAGATAGTGGAAGATCTCCGAGTAGGCCGGACCCATGTAGACGTAGCCCCTTTTTCGGTTGCAGCAGAGACAGGGTTTGTCGGGATTCGCCTCCACGCTACCGGTGGCGACGGGGTCGGGATGGTATTTCGTTACCGGGAGTTCCATTGGCAGGTAGTGCGAATTCCGGTGCGGAAAGTGATCAGACTATCTTCCCGATGAGCCAAACCCTCCCTCGCCGCGGGTGGTGTCGGACAGATCGCCTTCTTCAATCTCCACCGCTTCGTACCGCGCGATGACCATCTGGGCGATGCGGTCGCCTTTGGAGACCTGATACGCTTGCCGGCCAAGGTTGATCAGAATCACTTTCACTTCGCCGCGGTAGCCCGGGTCAATGGTGCCGGGGCTGTTGGGAACGCTGATGGCGTGTTTGAACGCCAGGCCCGAACGGGGGCGGATTTGCGCTTCAAAGCCGGGCGGCAGTTCGATGGAAAGGCCCGTCGGCACGGCTTGCGGAACGTTCGGCTCCAACAGCGCATCGGCTACGGAAAACAGGTCCATGCCGGCGTCTTCTTCGGGGCCGTGGGCGTATTGCGGGATCACGGCGTCAGGGTGGAGCTTGCGTATACGGAGTTTCATTGGGATGCTGGAGATTCCAGTATGCCTGAACGCATCAGAAGGCAGATTCTCGCCATCGCGCCCATGCCGCCCGAAAAGAGCGCGTACGCCTTGGCGCGTTACAGCCGTTCGGCGGACTCCATCACCGAATCGCTCGCGTGGGTGCGTACCCACGACTCCTCCAAATTTCTGGAGAGCTTCTATTTTCAATACGGCCACGCCTCCATCGCCGACCTCGGCCACATCGTGATGTGCTTTGAAGGCATCTCCGAACTCGCCGCCGCCGAAGTGGAAGACGAGCAGCTGTGGGATGGCCAGGCGAAATCGTCCCGCTATCAGGACTTCGGCAAGTCCGGCTTCATCACCCCGCCCGAGTTCACCCCGGCCGACGCGGCCACCTACGAGGCCGCCGGCAACGCCCTGCTGGCCGCCTACCGCGAAGTGCACGACGCGTCGTTTGAATATCTCTGTGCCCAGCTCCCTCGCCCGGAGGAGATGAAGCCCGACGCCTACCAGCGCAACATCGCCGCCCGCGCCTTCGACGTCGCCCGTTATCTGCTCTTCTGGGGCGTGCCGACCAACGTGGGCCAGGTAACCTCCATCCGGACACTGGAAAAACAGATCCAGCGGCTGAAGGCTTCGCCCTACGCCGAGATGCGCGCCATCGGCGACGAAATCGCCGTCGCCTGCGCTGCCGAACCCGGTTGCAAGTGGGATCTCGAGCTCCCCGCCGAACCCCTCGCCCCGACCCTCGCCAAGTACTGCACCGCCGATGAGCATCTCCGCGAATCCCGCGACGATCTCCGTGTCTGGGCCGCCCAGAACCTCGGTTCGTTCTCCGATCCCAGTGAGGAAGCCGTCGATCTGCTGAAGCCGACCGACACCGTGGCCGACATCGTCGCCACACTGCTCTACCCGGTTTCCAATTGGTCCTTCCGCGCTTTGTACGACTGGGCCGCCGGCGTCTCCGCCGCCGTTCGCGCCGAGGTGATCGACACCGCCGTCCGCTCCCGCACCCGCCGCGACGACCTGCTCCGCGAGTTCCGCGGCAACCTCTACTGCTACGACATGGTGATGGACATCGGCGCCTACCGCGACTTCCACCGTCATCGCCGTTGCCAGCAGTATCGCCAGGCATACGCCGGTAATCTGGGCTACGACGTGCCCGAGGTTGTACACGCCTCTGGTATGGAGGCAACCTACCGCAACGCGATGGACAATGCCTTCAAGACCGTCCGCGCGCTCCCCGCTCCCGGTTCGGACTACCTGCTCCCGTTTGGCGCCCGCTCCCGCTTCCTGTTCAAGATGGACTTCGCCGAAGCCGAATACATCGCCCGCATTCGCAGCGGCGTGAAGGGCCACTTCAGCTACCGCAAGGTGGCCTGGGAGATGAAGTGCGCCATGGAACGGCTGGAGCCCGAGCTCGGCCGCCTGCTGCAGGCCACGCCCCCGTGGATTGAAGATCCGCTCAAGCGCTAATCGCATCACCTACACCGCCGCCTCCAACGCCCGCATTTTCGCGGTCAGCGTCGTTCGTTTCATGCCCAGAATATCGGCCGCCTGACTCTTGTTCCCACCCGTCCGCCGCAGCGCCTGTTCGATCAACGCCCGCTCCAGCTTCTGCACCGTCTGCTGCAGATCCATTCCCGCCTCCGGCACCGCCACGGGCGCAGGCGTCACCGTCCTGACAATCGAGGCCCCGCCCGGCAGCGAGAAATCCGAAGGGAACAGCGTCTGGCGTTCGCCACTCAGAATCACCGCCCGCTCCACCGTATTCTCCAACTGCCGCACGTTCCCCGGCCAGGAATACGCCTGCAGCGCTTCAATCGTCTCGGCAAACACACGCTTCGGCGCCATCCCTTCCGCCTGACAGATCTTCTCCAGGAAATGCTCCACCAGCAACGGAATATCCTGCCAACGCTCCCGCAACGGCGGTATGTGAATCGGCACCACGTTCAGCCGGTAGTACAGATCCTCCCGGAACTTCCCATGTTCAATCCTGTGCTCCAGCTCCGCGTTCGTGGCCGCGATCACACGGACATCCAGCTTCACCGTCTCCCCTGAACCCAGCCGCTGGCACTCCCGCTCCTGCAATACCCGCAACAGTTTCGCCTGAATTTCAAACGGCAGATCCCCGATCTCATCCAGGAAGATCGTCCCCCGCTGCGCCTGCTCAAAGCGCCCAACCCGCGCCTGCATGGCCCCGGTAAACGCCCCGCGCGTATGCCCAAATAGCTCCGCTTCCAACAACGTATCGGGCAACGCCGTACAGTTCACGGTCACAATCGGCGCCGCCGCCCGGGTGCTGGCAACATGCAGCGCCCGCGCGATCATCTCTTTCCCGGTCCCGGTCTCCCCCTGGATCAACACCGTACTCCGCCGCGGCCCCAAGATGCGAATGGTATCGAACACCGGTTGCATCACCGGACTATCCCCGATCAGGAACGCGCGCCACGATTCCGTCGCGGCCTCCCGAACCACCCGGGGCGCCCAAGCCCCCGCCGAGGCAACATCGTCGAAATACTCCGCCGCGCCCAGCCGCAGCAGCCGGACAGCCTCATTCGCCGGCCCGTTTTCCCGCAGGAACGCCACCGGCAACCCCGGATGCACCCGTTGCACCGCGTCCAGCAGCGCCGCCGGCTCCTCGCCGGCGAACGGCAACGAAATCAGCGCCCCGGCCGGCCGCGTCATCGCCAGCAGAGCCATCGATTCCGAATCCGTAATGTGCAGTACGTCCATCCGAATTTCCTCACTGGTCTATCGGCCCGCCCAAGCCCCCGCTTTATTCCAGAAAATCCCGATCCCCCTAGGGAAATGCGAAGCTCCTCCACGCGCCACCGTATACTGGTTGCAGAGCACAATGGCAGGACGCCTCCTCGGTCCGACACTTCTCACCTGGGCCCTTCTCAGCACCAACCCCGCGCAGGCGCAGTCGGTCCAAAGCGCTGGCGCGAAAACAGACGCCGCCCGTGCCAGCCAGTCTCTCGCAGCCGCCAAGGCCGCCGCCCAGGCCGGCCAATGGAAAGACGCCATCGAAGGCTTCACCACGGCCATTCTCTACGGCACCGAACCTCTGGAAGCCCACCGGGAGCGCGCCAAGGCCTACACCTCCGCCGGCCGCCTCCCCGACGCCCTTGCCGACTGGTCCGCCCTCATCAAGCTGAAGCCCGACGACGGCGAAGCCCTCTCCCGCCGCGCCGCCATCCACCTGTCCGCCGGCCGCACCCGCGACGCCCAGATCGACATGGACGCCGCCCTCGCTGCCGGCTACAAAACGCCCGAACTCCTCCTTGCCCGCGCCCGCGCCCACCTCGACGCCGGCCAGCAGCGCCCCGCCATCGGCCTGCTTTCCGAAGCCATCGTCCAAACCCCCACCAACTCTCTGCTCTTCAAGGAACGCGCCACCGCCCACATGGCCCTCCGCGAGTTCAACGAAGCCATCGCCGATTTCTCCAAATTCCTCGAAGCCAACCCCAACGACGTGGAAGTCCTCGTCGAACGCGGCTTCGCCAACGGCCAGCTCGGCGACTTCGCCAAGGCCGCCACCGAGATTTCCCGCGCTCTCGCGCTGAACCCCAAACACCCCCGCGCCCTCTTTCTCCGCGGCGAAGCCTACCGCCGCCTGAACCGGAACGACGAGGCGCTCAGCGATTTCAACGCCGCCATCGGCATCTCCCCGGAAGACGCCAACTACCACCTGGCCCGCGCCGCCACCTACACCGCCATGGGCCGCATCGAAGAGGCCTTGGCCGACCGTTCCAAGGCCATCGGCATCCAACCCGAAAACGCCCGTGCCTACATCGCCCGCGGTGGGTCCTATCACATGCTCAACCGCCACGACGAGGGCTACGCCGACCGTTCCAAGGCCATCCAAATCGCCCCCGACATGGCCGAAGCCTGGCTCGCCCGCGGCAGCGCCTATTACCTCAACGGCAATTACGAACTGGCCATCCGCGACCTCACCCGTGCCCGCGCTCTGGCCCCCAACGATTCCGAAATCGCCGGCGTCTTCGCCAGCGCCCGCAAGAAGCTGGCCGACCAGCGCGCACCCAAGCCGGAGCCTGAGCCAGCCCCTGCGCCCGCTCCCGTCGTCATAGCCGAAGCGCCCAAGCCCCCACCGCCCCCGGCACCCAAGCCCGAACCCAAGCCCAAGCCGGTAGAAAAACCCAAGCCCCAAACCGCCGCCAACTGGCAGGACGAGGGCCGCCGTCTGGCCGCCGCCAACGATTTCAAAGGCGCCATCGCCGCCTACTCCTCCGCCATTGAAATGAACACCAAGCTCCCGCTGGCCTGGAATGGCCGCGGGTACGCCCACATGCGCCTGGCCAAGTATAAAGAGGCGGTCGACGACTTCACCGGCGCCATCAAGCTTAATCCCAACTACGCCAACGCCTACCGCAACCGCGCCGCCGCATTCAAGGCCCTCGGCAACGCCGCCATGGCCGCCGAAGACACCGACATGGCCAAAGCCCTCGGGGAACTCCGCTAACTAAAACTTAGCCGTCGTCAACCGCGATTCCGTCTCCCCACGCAGCCAAACCCGCAACGGCGCGTGCGGCGCGGGCGCCGGCCACGGCATCACGATCTCCAGCTTCTGCCCCGCCCCCTCCGGCGCCGGCAATCCGGCCACATCCCGCGCCGCATCCGCCGTCCACCCCGTCCGCGCAATCGCCTCCAACCCCTGCCCGCGCAACACGCCCTTAAACGTCCCCGCCTCCGCCCCCGCCTCATCAGTCAACACGAATCCCGTCAACACCGGCAGCGCCACCGTCTTCCCCAGGCTCGCCGCGTTCGACCCGCCCACCGTCGCCTCCAACGTGCAGCCCACCGGCAGCCCCGCCGGCACCGTGAAATACAACGTGTCCGCATCCAACTGCCGCCCCTCCACCGCCGCCACCGTCATCCCCGGCTCCTTGCACGCCAGCGCCACCGCCACGCCCGGCAAGTTCTGCACTTTCATCGAAAACGCTGCCGGCATGGCGACGTCAATTTCGCCCGCCAACCGCTCCACCGGCCCGGCCTGCTGCGGCGCCCGCGTCACCGCCGTAATCAACGGCTTCGGCCCCAACGCCCGCAACGCCCGTGCCAGCCGCAACGGCTGGTGCCGCCCCTCCACATGCGCTTCCATATCGATCTCCGCCGGCGCCTTCGCCGCCAGCAACACCCGCGCCTCCCGCCGACCCGCATCCCAATCGATCCGCGCGTACTTCGACGTCAGCTTCTCAATCCGTTCCAACCCGCGCCCGGTCAGCACAATCGTCTCCGCCGCGCCCGCGTGCACCGCGATCGGCAAGCCGTCCAACGCCGGCGCCGGCGGCTGAATCGCCACCGCCAACTCCGCCTTCCCGCCCCCCTGCTGGCCGATCGTCAACGCATACGGCCCCACCGCCATCCCAGCCGTGTTCACGGCGAATTCCAACCACTCCCCTTGCGGCCCGGCGGCAAACGGCAGCGCCACCGGCTTCGCCAGCGGATCGCCCAGGCGCAGCAGCTGCAGGCTGTTCACAAAGTACGTCGGCGCCCCCTCCAGCCGCGCCCGAACCTCGCCGCTATTGGTGGTCAAGCGGTCCGCCGAATCCGCCGTCAACCGCAGCGGCGCCAACTCTGGCACCGGGTGCACGCGCACGTCCCCGGCCACCTCCACCGTCGCCCAGTCCCACTCCGCGATTAGCTTATACATCCCCGGCTTCGCCGTCTTCGGCACCGACGCGACCCGCAGCAGCTTCTCCCCCACCGGCACGCTCACCGGCACGGTAATCACCGCGCCCTTCCCGTCCACCAGCTTCCACCGGAACGCCCGGCCCGCGCTCCCCAGGTCCAGGTCCGCGGCTTCCACCGGCGCCGTCGCCGGCAGCCCGATGGCCCAATGCGCCGTCCGCGCCAACTGCAACTTCGGCGGCGCGCCCAGCGGCATCCGCCGCGCCCACAAATACGCAAACTTCGTACGCGACGCCGCCGTCTTCGCCGCGCACAACGCCGGCTCCGGTGCCTCCCGCAACAGCGCCGATCGCAGTTCCGTCTTCGGGAACATCAACGATCGCATGTTCAAAAACAACGCCGCCCCGCCCCCCGCCAAACCCACCGTATTCCCAAAGAACAGTCCCGCCACCGACGACGCCAACATCGCCGATTGCTGCCATCGCTGCTGCGGTTCCGGCGCCAGCGGGTCGTAGGACCCAATCGCCGGATTCAGCGTCCGGAACAACGAAAGCGTCTGCTGGTCGAGCGAAGCCGTCCGGTCCAGCTTCGCCGCTCCGCCCGTGGTCGCTAATCCCTGCAGCGCCGCGTCCACCGCCCGGTCGTCGTTCTGCCGCCGCCCCGTCAGCGCCGAAAGGACGATCTCCGTCTGCGCCGTTTTCTCCGAATACTCGGCCAACTGCGCGATCAACTCCGGGTCTTTCGTCGCCGCGTGGCGCATCTTGTCATCGTCCAACCCGCGCGGCCCGTAGGCCACCGCGATCGCCGCCACGTCCTCCGGCAGCACCCACTCCTGCCGCGAGTTCGCCTTTTTCGTTTCCAATAGCCGCAACTCGCCCGTCGCCGGCGTCAGTAGCAACAGTGCCACCCGCGCCCCGCTCACGTCCGTCGGCACCGGCGGATCGGAGGGGAAGAAGACCACCGTATCGCCCTTCTGTAAGCGGTTCACGCGATCTATCGGGATCGCGTAGGCGGCGTCCGGCCGTCGCGCCTCCAGGCGAAAATAAGCCACCGCGGCACCCGCCGGACAGACCGGGGCCGCGGTGGTGATCTTGGTTAGGAGCAGGAAAAGGAGGGCAGGTAGGCGCACTCGTTAATAAAGACGCAGCGGGGGCTGGAAAAGTTGTGCGGCAGGTTAGGATATGTTTATGCGCGTTGCGGCCATCGCCGGAGCCACCGGGCTAACAGGCCATTACGTCCTGAATCGCCTGCTGGACGATGGCGGCTACGACCCCGTGCTGGCCGTCCTCCGCAAGCCCATGCACCGCAACCACCCGCGCCTCCGCGAAAAGGTGGTGGAGTTCGATTCCCTCTCCGCGCTCGCCCCCACACCGGTCGACGTAGCCTTCTGCTGCCTCGGCACGACCATTCTCAAGGCCGGTTCCAAAGAGGCGTTTCGAACGGTCGACCACGACTACGTGCTGGCCTTCGCCAACTGGGCGCGCGCGAATGGCGCCCGGCATTTCCTGCTCGTGTCGTCGGTCTCCGCCTCCCCGCATTCCGGCAACTTCTACCTCCGCGTCAAGGGCGAAACGGAGCGCGACCTGGCGCAACTTGGCTTCGATTGGCTCGACATCTTCCAGCCCAGTTTTCTGCTCGGAAACCGGTCCGAATCCCGCCCCGGTGAACGCATCGGCCAAGCGGTGATCCAGGCCGTCGAGTTCGTGCTGGTAGGCCCTCTGGAGCGTTACCGGGGTATCGGCGGCGCATCCATCGCCCAAGCCATGCTCGCCCGCGCCAACACCCCCGGTGACCCCGGCATTCGCCGCCACGAATGGGCCTCCATCACCGCCCTCGCCGCCACTGCCTAGGTCGACAAGAACACCCGCGCCACGACATTCGTCAGCGCATGCGTAATCATCGCCGACCGCACCGACCCCGTCGCCTGATACGACTTCGCATAGAAATACCCCGCAATCGCCGCCACCAACGCGAACCGCCAATTGGGGAAATGGCCAAACGGCAGATGCACCGCTCCGAACACCACCGCGCTCACCGCCAGCCCCACTCCCGCCCCCATATATTGCTTCAGTTTCCCCAACAACATCGCCCGGAAAACAATCTCCTCCCGCAAGGCCACGAAGATAAAATGCCCCAAAAACGTCCCGATCACCGATAACGCCAGCTTCCCCATATCCGCCGGCAACGGCCGCAGTTTTGCGAACCCGATCGGCACCCCCACCGCCAGCGCCACCGGGATGAACAGCGCCCACCACTTCACGCCCTGCTTCCACTCCTCGGCCGTCGGAATGAACCCGAATTTTTCAATGACCGGCCGCCGGAATAACAACACCGCAAACAAGAACGTCCGCAGCCAGGCGAACTCCCCAATGATCGGCGTCGGCGCCTTCGGCCACGGGACAAAATACAAAACGGCCGACGCTTTCAACAGCGCCACCGCCCCAAACACCAGTAAAACTGGCGTATCCGTCTCCGGAAACCACAGATACCAGAACGCGAAGAACGCCGTGATCGCCACCGTCCCCGCCAGTTGCCAAAGCTCCCCACCCCCCGCCAACAGCCACGTCACGGGCGTGATCAGCGTCAACGCCGCCGCCACCCGCACCGGCGCCAACGCCCCCAGCCGCTCCCGCGCGGCCGCCGACCCCGTCGCCAAAAACAGCCCCGCTTCAATTAAAAATGCGGCCAAAATACCCGCCAATTGCCCATTGGGGATATTCTGTTGATGCATGTACATCGCCCCGCCGACGCCTGCCAGCGGCAGGATCGTCAGCAACGAAATCATCAACGCGTTCAAACGCGGCGCCGCCTGCATGGTTCTAGTATCCGCCATCGCCTTCGCCGCCGACCCTCCCCCCGGCCTCGCCCGCAAAGCCGCCGAGCGCGAAACCGCCAGCGAAGCGGTCCGCGAGAAGTACCTCTACCAGCAAAAGGTGCGGATTGAAGAGATCAGCAACCGCGGCATCAAAGCGGGCGAATACACCGAAACCCGCGAAATCCTCTTCACCGCCAATGGCGGGCGCGAAGAAAAGCTGGTCGGCAAACCCAGCTCCTCCCTCGTTCGCCTCATCCTCACCGAAGAGGACTTCCGCGATCTTCGCGAGATCCAGCCACTCCTCCTCACCAAGGAGCGCCTCTGGCTCTATTCCTCCACCTTCCGCGGCGAAGAAACGGTGCAAAGTACGGAGTGCTGGGTCCTCGAAATCAAGCCCCGCCAGCTCCTCGATGGTCAACGCCTCTTCCAGGGCCTCCTCTGGATCGCCAAAGACGACTTCTCCGTCGTCCAAAGCGAGGGCCAGGCGGTGCCGGAGATCCTCGGCACGAAAAAGGAAAATCTTTTCCCGCGTTTCCGCACCCTGCGGCATCGTATGCCTGACGGGTTTTGGTTTCCGGTGCTCACAGTGGCCGACGATACGCTCCCCTTTCGCAATGGGGCGCTCCGTCTCCGCATGCGTGTCGAATACGCGAACTATCAAGAGTTCGGGTCCGACACGGTGATCCGCTTCGACCAGCCCCCGCCAGAGGAAAAGAAGCCTTGATCCACCTGCGCGGTTTGTGTCCCGGCTGCCAACATCAACAGCAAATCCCCTCCCCGCGAGGGAGCGTCTACGTGTTGTGCCGCCTGGCTTTAACGGATCAGAGCCTCCGCAAATACCCCACCCTCCCCGTACTCGTCTGCGCCGGCTTTGAACCCGCCCAGAATTGACATCGATGTCCGAATCTGGGAAGACTTGGGAGAGAAGTCCCATGGGTATTGCCGAACGCCGAGCACGCGAAAAGGACCAACTCCGCCACAAAATCCTCGAGGCGGCCGTCGATCTGTTCATCAAGAACGGCTTCGAATCCGTCACCATGCGCGGCATCGCCGACCGCATCGAGTACTCCGCGTCCACCATCTACCTGTACTTCAAGAACAAGACCGAGATCGTCGGCGCCATCTGCTCGGAAACCTTCGAAACCCTCATCGAACGCCTCGACGAGATCGAAAACCGCGGCCTCGCCCCCCTCGATCAGTTCACCGCCGGCCTCCGCTGCTACATCGCCTTCGGTCTGGAACACCCCCACCAGTACCAACTGGTCTTCAACAACTCCACCCCCGAAGGCTGCGCCGACATGGAAGAGCCCAACCAGCTCGGCATGCAGGCCCTGGAATACCTCGGCCGCTGCATCGCCCGTTGCCAGGCCGCGGGCATCTTCCACCCAACCGACCCCATCAGCGACGCCATCGCCGTCTGGATGCAGCTCCACGGCGCCACCTCCGTCCTCATCAACGACCACGGAAAATACAACTTCCCCTGGCCCTCGCAAGAAGCCCTAATTGATCGTACGGTTGACCTGATCGTCCGTGGCTTGCGCGCGTAAATAATTTCAAGGAGTCATGAACCATCTTGACTCCGTGATCACGCGTGTTATTCTGAACACTGTTCAGTAACTGATCGACGGACGCTAACCGATGAACATTCTTGCCTGGAAAAACCTCCTTCACGACAGAGTCCGCCTCGTCGTCACCCTCACCGGCATCGTCTTCGCCCTGGTCCTCATCGCCGTCCAATTCGGCATGTTCCTCGGCTTCCTCGATACCTCCGCCAACATCGTCGAACACAACACGGCCGATCTCTGGATCTCCGCCCCCGGCATCCCCCACGTCAACGGCGGCTCGCCCATCGCCGAATCCAAGCGCTGGAAGGCCATGCAGGTCCCCGGCGTTGCCAACGCGGTCAGCTTCACGCTCTTCTTCCTGAACTGGAAACTCCCCAATGGCGCCTTCGAATCCTGCCAGATCGCCGGCTTCGACCTCGATTCCGGCATGGGCGCCCCCTGGGACATCGTCGCCGGCAACATCGAAGACCTCCGCGGCGAAGATACGGTGTTCGTCGACGATCTCTATAAGAAGAAGCTCGGCGTCACCAAGATCGGCGACACGCTGGAGTTGAACAGCAAGCGCGCCCGCGTCGTCGGCTTCACCCACGGCATCCGGTCGTTTACAACCGCCCCCTACGTCTTCACCAGCTTCAAGAACGCGCAGACCTACATGCGCCTCCGCGAAAGCGAAACGGTGTTCATCCTGGTCCGGACGAAGCCCGGCGCCGACCTCCAGCAGGTCAAAGCCGGTCTGCTCGCCGCCGTCCCCGGCGTTGAAGTCTTCACCCGCCAGGAGATGCTGAGTCGCACCCAGAACTACTGGGTCTTCGGCACCGGCGCCGGCACCACCACCCTGATGGGCGCCATCCTCGGCCTCTTGGTCGGCATCGTGGTGGTGGCCCAAACCATCTACGCCGCCACCATCGATCACCTGAAAGAGTTCGGCACATTGAAAGCCATGGGCGCCACCAACGGCCAGATCTACCAGGTCATCATCCTGCAGTCGATCCTCGCCGCCGTCATGGGCTACGCCCTCGGCATCTCCATCGCCCTGTTCGTCGTCAACTCCACCACCAACACCGACCTCCTCATCAAGCTCCCCTGGCAAGTCGCCATCGGCATCTTTGGCCTGACGCTCTTCATGTGCATGAGCGCCTCGCTCCTCTCCATCCGCAAAGCAACCACCATCGATCCGGCGATGGTCTTCCGAGGCTAACGAGCATGAGCAGAAACCCCCAGCGCAGCAACGACCCCCTCCGGGGACATGCTTTAGCGTGTCCCCAAAACCCGGAAAACCGACCCCAACCCAGCCCAAGAAAGGAGCCGAAGAATGCAAAACCTAGTCACCGTCACTAACCTTGTCAAAACCTACGGCACCGCCCCTAACGAGGTCCACGCCCTCTGCGGCGCGTCCCTCGAAATCCGCGCCGGCGAAGTGCTCGTTTTAATGGGCCCCAGCGGCAGCGGCAAGACCACCCTCATCTCCATCCTCGGCGGCATTCTCACGGCGACCAGCGGCTCCGTCCAAATCGCCGGCCGCGAAATCGTCGGCCTGCCGGAAAAGGAACTCCCAAAAATCCGCAAAGACCTCTTCGGCTTCATCTTCCAGGGCTTCAACCTCTTCCCGGCCCTCACGGCCCAGGAAAACGTCGCCATCATGTGCAAGCTCAAAGGCGTGAAAAACCCCAACGCCGCAGCCAAAGAGCTGCTCGAATCCGTAGGCCTCGGCAGCAAGCTGCGGTCCTACCCGTCCGATCTCAGCGGTGGCCAGAAACAGCGCGTCGCCATCGCCCGCGCCCTGGCCGGCGATCCCCAAATCATCCTCGCCGACGAACCCACCGCCGCGCTCGACTCGGTCAGCGGCCGCAACGTCCTGGAGATCATGTCCGGCCTGGCGAGAAATAGGAATCGGGCCGTGGTCATCGTCACCCACGATCCCCGCGTATTAGAGTACTGCGACCGCATCATTCACATCGAAGACGGCCGCGTGGGTCACGAAGAAGTTCGCAACAATCTGGAGGCAGTCGCATGAAACGCAGTGTTTGGATGACAGGAATTACCTTTTTGGCGGTGACCGCATGGGTGTTGTTTCGCGGTCCTGGCATGGATAGCCAGCCGGATCCTTCGGTGGCACAGGCAGCCGCGGCGCCATCCGCGCCTCGCGCCGTCGTGGCCCCCGGCCGCGTCGAACCCGTCAGTGAGGAGGTTGCCATTGGCACCGAACTCGATGGCAAACTAGCCACCGTCAGCGTCGAAGAAGGCCAAACCGTCCGCCGCGGCCAGGTCATCGCCTCCCTCGTCAACGGCGATTTCGTCGCCCGCGTCCGCTTGGCCGAATCCGCCGTCCACGAACGCAAGGCCGAACTGGAACGCCTCCGCAACGGCAACCGTACCCAGGAGCGCCGCGAGTCCGACGCCTTCGTCACCGAAGCCCGCGCCGTCCTGGAACAGGCCCGCGCCGAACGCGACCGCCGCAAATATCTGCTCGATCGCGGCGCCATCTCCCGCACCGAGTTTGAAACGGCCGACCGTGAGTTCAACGTCGCCCAGGCCCGCGTCGAAGCCACCCGCCAGCGCGCGTCGCTGGTCAACGCCCCCAGCCGCGAAGAGGACATCCGCCGCGCCGAAGCCGAAGTCGCGAGCGCCGAAGCCCGCGTCGCCGAAGCCAAGGCCCACCTCGCCAAAACCGCCATCGTCAGCCCAATCAATGGCGTGGTCCTCCGCAAGCACAAGCGCACCGGCGAAAGCGTGTCCACGCAGATGAACACCCCCATCGTCGTCCTCGGCGACACCTCTCGCCTCCGCGTCCGCGTCGATATCGACGAGACCGACGTCGCCCGCGTCGCCGTCGGGCAGAAGGTAACGCTCCGCGCCGCCGCCTTCGGGGACCAGACCTTCACCGGCACCGTCTCCCGCGTCGGCAATATCCTCGGCAAGAAGAACATCCGCACGGACGAACCCAGCGAACGCGTCGACACCAAGATCCTCGAAACCCTCGTGGACCTCGATCCCGGCGCCAATCTCCCCATCGGCCTCCGCGTCGACGCCACCCTCCAGAAGTAACGGCCAGAAACATCGAAAGGTAACCACCAACATGCGTCCCCTCTGGATCGCCCCGCTATTCGTGTGTCTGTGCGCGGGACAGACGTTGACCCTCGAATCGGCCCTCGACCTCGCCGCCCGCCAGAACCCCGGCGTCCAGGTCGCTCGCCTCCGCGCCCTCGAACGCGAAGCCCAGGCCGTCTCCACCAAAGCCGACTATCTCCCGCAAGCCAACATCGTCATCGGCGGCACCTATCAAACCCAGAATCTCCAGGGCATCGGTCTCGCCTTCCCCGGCCTCTCCGACCGCATCGGCCCCTACCGTACCTTCAACGCCCGCCCGGTGGTGACGCAGAAGGTGCTCGATTTCTCCCTCCTCTCCGCCATCCGCGCCAGCCGCCTCCAAACCGCCGCGGCCAAGCTCGATATCGATCAGGCCCGCGAAGAAACCCAGGCCGCCGTCATGACGCTCTACCTCCAAACCTTCCAGGCCCAGAGCCGCGTCAAGGCCGCCCAGGCCCGCCTCCAAGTCGCCGAAGCCCTGCTCAATCAGGTCACCGAAAAGGAAAAGGCCGGCTCCGCCAGCCAGCTCGATCTCGCCCGCAACCGCCAACAGCGTGACTCCGAACAACTCGCCGTCATCGCCGCCGAACAGGAACTGCGCCTGCTCAGCCCCGCGCTGGCCGAACTCCTCGGCGGCCCCGTCGCCGGGGAACTCGTCGAGCCCCGCCTGAAACTTGCCCCCGAAGGCATCCGCGCCGACATCCGCGCCGCCGAACAGCGCGTCAAAATCGCCGAGCAGGAAGCCGAACGCATCCGCCGCGAACGCTGGCCCCAGCTCACCGCCTCCGGGGACTACGGCCTCGCCGGCGCCGGCCCGGACCGTTCCACCTCCACCTACACCGTCGGCGCCACCCTCCACATCCCCGTTTGGACCTCCGGCCGCCTGGAAGCCGACTACCGCGCCGCCCAGCACCGGGTCGCCCAATCGAAAGAGGAAGTCCGCCGGCTCCAACTCGCCGCCACCCGCCTCAACGCCCAAGCCCAAATCGCCTACGAAAGCCAGCAAAACGCCCAAAAAGCCGCCGCCAGCTCCGCCGGCGCCGCCCGCAAAGTGTTGGAACTCGCCCGCCTGCGCTACGAAGCCGGTCTCGCCACCGCCGTCGACACGGTGACCGCCCAAGGCGCGCTGGCCGAAGCCGAAGACGCCGAGATCCGCGCCCGCTATGAAGCGTCCATCGCCCTCGCCCGCCTGGCCTACGCCCGCGGCGACATCAAAGCGGCGCTCAACAACTAACCCTTCTGAATGTCCCTGTGTAGCCCTTTGACGTTATAACCGGCCTTCCGCAACCGCTTCCGCATCTCCTCAGCCATCATCACGCTGCGATGATGCCCGCCCGTACATCCGAAGGAAATGGTTAAGTAACTCTTCCCCTCTTCAATGTAATGCGGCAGCAGGAACGTCAGTAAGTCCGTGATCTTCGTCATGAAGTCCTGCGTCTGCGGAAATGAGCGGATGTATTCCGCCACTTTCGGGTTCTTGCCCGTCAGCCGCTTATACTCCGGGATGTAATTCGGATTCGGCAGAAACCGCACGTCGAAGACTAAGTCGGAATCCGTCGGCACGCCATGCCGGAAACCGAAACTGGTGACGTAAATCAATACACCCGATTCGTCCCGCGTCGCCCCGAACCGCTCGCCAATAAACTCCCGCAACTCATGCACGTTGAACCGCGACGTGTTGATCACCAGATCAGCCAGGTGCTTGATCGGTTCAATCAGCTGCCGCTCTTCCTTCACACTCGTCGCCACGGACCGCTCCGCGCCCTTCAACGGGTGCGGCCGCCGCGTCTCGCTGAACCGCCGCACAATCGTCGCGTCATCGGCTTCCAGATAAATCAGCCGGCACCGCAACTGCTTCTGAACTTGTTTGAATATCGCGGGGAAGCGCTGCAGCGCTCCCCCTTCGCGAATATCCACAACCAGCGCCGCATTCGAAATCTGCGGACTCGAACCCGTCAATTCGGCGAACTTGGGGATCAGGTCCAACGGCAGATTGTCCACCGAGTAATAACCCAAATCCTCCAGGCTCTTGAGCACAGTCCCTTTGCCGGAACCGCTCAGGCCGGTGATGATAACGAGCTCAGCCCCCGCACTTTTCGGCCGCGCGGTCGACATTAGGCACGAACCACATCATAGCTGCCGTCCGGCCGCTGAATGACAATGCTGATACCGTTGGTGTCGGCATCGCGGAAGGCCACATAGTTCACCTTCTTGCGCTGCGAAACCGCCACCGCTTCGTCCACCGTCATCGGCTTCTTACTGACCTTGGCTTCAAACAACTTCGGCCCAGTCGCCACCGGAACTGTCTTCGCCTCCGCCGCCGCCGCAACCACGGCCGGCTTCACGCCGTTCCGCTTCCCGTCGCGTAACTTCGCGGTCACTTTAAGAATCTGCTTCTCTAACTTCGCCAGGGCGGCCGCGACCGCGGGAAGATAGGCCGGACCACCGCCCGCGCCCGCAAAGCTGTGGTGCAGGTAGTTCACCGTGATTTCCGCTTTCTTACCGCGTTTTTCCGCGGTCAGAATCACGTGCGCTTCCTTCTCCCCTTTCTTGTCGATCATCTTGCCAAGCTTGGCAAGCTTCGCCTCCAGGCGAGTCTTCTCAGCGGCGCTAAATTCGCCATTGCCGCCGGTATACGTTACTTTCATCATATGCTCCTCGCGCGTGTCTCTTAGTTTAGTTTTTGACGCGCCGCTGGTGGGTCGACGGGATTTTCAGATCTTCGCGATACTTTGCGACGGTCCGTCGAGTCACCTCGAACCCCTCCTGCTGCAACCGGGCGGTAATCTGCTCATCGGTTAACGGCTTCTTGGGATCCTCTTCGTCGATGATCTTCTTCACCTTCTGCTTGAGAACCAAGAGTGGGGTGCTGCTACCCGAAGGACCCTGTACGGCCTCCGAGAAGAAGAATCGCAGTTCAAAAACGCCCTGCGGCGTATGCACGTACTTGCCGGCAACAGCCCGGCTCACAGTGGAGGCGTGCACGCCGATCTCCTCGGCCACCTCCTTGATCATCATCGGCCGCAGTTGCTGAATCCCCAGATCCAGAAACTCCTTCTGCCGATCGACGACGCACTGGCATACGCGCATGATAGTGTGCTTCCGCTGCTCGATATTCTTAATCAGCATCGCGGCCGAGCTGAATCGCTCTTTTACGTAGTTCCTAACATCCTTATCGGGCTCTTTCTCCCGATCCAGCATTTTCAAATACTCGCGATTCAACCGCAACTGCGGCAAATCGTCGTCGTTCAACTCGATGATGTAGTTGTCGCTGTCTTTGATGATGTAGACGTCCGGCTCCACCACCCGTGCCCCCGCGCCCGAATAGCGCAGGCCCGGCTTCGGATCCAGATGCCGGATCATATCGATCGCAATCTCGATATGCTCCAACGGCCGGCCCAGCACCCGGCCCAGCTCTTTCCACTGCTTCATCTCCAGCAGCTTCATGTGCTTATCAAGAATCTGCCAAGCCACTCCGCCCACGCCGCCGCGACTCTCCACCTGCAGCATCAGGCACTCCCGCACATCCCGCGCTCCCACCCCCGCCGGCTCCAACGCCTGAATCTCCTCCAGAGCCTTCTCCGTATCGTCCAGCGAGTGCTCGCCGTACGTCGCAATCTCGTCCAGCGCCGCCACCAGATACCCGTTATCGTCCAGATTCCCGATAATCGTGTCCGCCGCGTCGCGAACCTCTTCCGGCATCACCAGCAGGCTCAACTGCTGCCGCAACAGATCCGGCAACGTCACCGGCGAGCTGACAAACGTCTCCCAGCTCGGCTTCTCCGTCGTCTCGCCGGCCGGGCTCTTAAACCCGGGCTCCAGATACTCCTGGAAGTAATTGTCGAAGTCGATCTCGTCGAACGGATCGGCCGTCGTCGACACCGGGTCCGCCGGCGCGCCATCGGAGACTTCCACCACCCCGGCGTTCTCCGACGCCATCTCAATCCGGTCCGCCTCCGCCTCATACTGCGCCGGCGAAGCCGCCACATCCAGAATCCCCTGGTCCGACGGATCAGACACGCGTTCCCGTTCGAGAATGTGCTGGAGTTCTTCCGCCGTTATTTCATCCGACGCATCGAGGCTTTCCTCTAGCACCGGATTCTCGGCAATCTCCTGGACAATTTTCTCGCGCAGCTCCAGCCGGTTGAGTTGAAGCACCGACACTAATTGGACGAGGCCCGGTGTCAGGATCTGCTTCTGCGCGACCCCGACCTGAAGCCGCTGAGAGAGCATGCTCATCGCCCTTTCATTTTAACGCTAACTGGCGTCGCTAAACGATTCGGGATTTCCCTCACTTGCATTTACCGCGCATTCCCCGAGGTCGTCCGCAAGTCCGGCAGCGCCAGTAATAGCGCCAGCGCAATCACCACCGCGCCCGTCCAATACGGCGAACTAGGCCCATATTTGTCGAATACGAAGCCCGCCCACGCCGGCCCCGCCACCCGTGTCAGGCTCAGCACACTCTGCGTTGTACCCAAAATACTTCCCTGCTCATTCGCCGCCGATCGCTGCGAAATCATCGCATTTAACGTCGGGTTCGTAAACGAACTCCCCACCGCCACCAACGCCACCCCCGGGAACAGCCACACCGCCGCCGGCGCAAACGCCACCAGCAGGAACCCCGCGAAGAACAAGACAAACCCTTGGATCGCCATCGCCCGCTCGCCCAGCACCGGCATCAACTTCCGCACCACAACACCCTGCATCAGTGCCGCCAGCAGGCCGATAAACGCAAACACCCACGCGTTGTCATCCGGCCCGAACTGGAACCGCTCAATCGTGTAGTTCGAAAAATTCGTCTGCAACGCCGCGAACGCAAAGTTCAAAAAGAACAGCGCCAGCAAAAACATCCGGATCTCCCGCCGCCCCAGCGCCCCGGCCACCGACCGCAGCGGATTCGCCTCCGCCGCCGAAATAAGACCCGTCTTCCGCCGCTCCACCGGCAGCGTCTCCGGGAACATGAAGTACCCAAAGGTCGCCGTCACCAACCCAATTACGCCCGCGCCATACGCCGGCGCCTGAATGCTGATCTTGCTCAACAACCCGCCCAGCGCCGGACCAATAATGAAGCCCAGTCCGAACGCCATGCCGATCAACCCAAAGTTCTTCGCCCGGTCTTCCGGCTTGCTGGTATCGGCAATCGCCGCCATCGCGGTGGAGATATTCCCGCCCGTCGCCCCGTCCACAATCCGCGCCAGGAACATCACCCACAGCGACCCGGCCCAGCCGAACAGAAAGTACCCAAACGCCGACCCGACGATGGAAAACAGCAGCACCGGCCGCCGCCCCACCCGGTCGCTCAGCGCCCCCAGCACCGGCGCCGCCACGAACTGTGCCAGAGAAAACGACACCGCCAGCATGCCCACAGTAAACGCATCCGACCGGAACTGCCGCACCAGGTACGGCATGATGGGGATCAGAATCCCGGCGCCCAGCAAATCCAGGAAGACGGTAAGAAAAACGAAAGTCAGCGTACGCCGCTGTTGGGCCTCTTGCATCACCCTCTAGTCTCTCATCCCCACCCCCCCAATTCGGTGCCACTCACTGTTATCCCCCGTAATTCCCGGAACAATTCGACAACTCTCGCCAAATCAATACGGTACGGCCATTTTCGGAAGCCCGAAAAATGACCCCACTCGCCCCACCCCCCAAATAAAAAGGGCCGCGCAACCTCCCGATTGCGCGGCGTCATGGCTTGCCTAACCCGGAGCCCGGCCGAATCCTTCAACCAGCCCCGGTAGCAAAAAATTGTGAAGCAAGCGGAGCGTCCTTGCCCCGCCCCTGCTCCAACCACCCGCCGCAGGCGAGTGGCCCCCTCCCTACCGCATAAACCCGATATTCGGATTCGTGAAATTGCGCAGGTTAGGAAAAACGGTATTCAAATCCCCGGAACCCAGGCCGAACCACGCGCCCATCGTAGCCGCGTATTGGTCCAATCCCGTGCTCGGAATCCACAACCCCCGGCTCCCGGCATCATCCGGGCCGCGTAAAGCATGCGTCGGGAAAGTCCCGTACGCCTCGCCGCCCTTCACCGATCCGCCCAGGACAAAGTGATGGCTGCCCCACGCATGGTCCGATCCATTGGAACTGGACGGATTCCCCGTGCGGCCAAACTCACTCTCCGTGAAAATCGTAGTCTCGTTCGCGAGCTGGAGGTCCGTCTCCAGCGACGTGTAAAACGCCCCAATCGCCGCATCTAACTGTCCCATCAGATTGTCGTGCGTCGGCAACTGGTCGCTATGATTGTCGAATCCGCCCATCCCGCAGAAGAAAATCTGCTTGTTCATCCCCAGGGCACCGCGTACTCGCATCACTGTCGCTACTTGTTGCAATTGACGGCCCAAACCAGTCTGCGGGAAAACCGTCGTCAACGGCGTTCCGCTCGCCAGCGCCGCATTAATCGCCTGCGCCCCCCGCACCGCCGATGTCATCACACCGCTCGCCGCCCCGATCATCTGCATCCCCGTATCAAACGTTAACAGTTGCTGCAGCCCCGCTTCCCGCGCGTTCATCGCCGTCGAATTGCCAAATCGCGACAATCCCAACGCCGTTCCCGGCGTCAAATTCAACGGCCGCGCCGTCGCCCCCTGCAACAACGCAGCCGACCCGTTCACCGACACTCCCATCGGAAACGTCGACGCATTCGCCCCAGCCAGCAAATCCGCCATCCGGCCGCCCCACCCCGATCCCCCCGATACCGTCGGGTTCGCCGTCTGCCACTGGGAAGTTTGGTCGGAGTGCGAGTAAAGATTACGCGGTAAAGTTGCCCCGTTCAGATTCGCCTTCGTCGTCGGCTGCACCAGCGTCCCCACGTTGAAAACCATCGCCGCTTTCTGCTGGTTGTAAAGCCGTTGGACGTTCGTCAGACGCGGGTGCAGGCCATACGGCACCTGCCCCCCGCCCGCCGCCACCGGCAGCAGCACATTCGAAGCCAGCGCGATATTCGGCCGCATCGCCTGATAAGCCGAATACCGCGCCGCGTCCAGCGGGATGATCATGTTGTTGGCATCATTCCCGCCGAAAAGAAAGACGCATACCAGCGCCTTATAATTCGGCGAGCTCTGCGCCATCGCCGAAATCTCGCCCAGCCGCAGCATGTGCGCGCCGGCCCCCGCCGCCGCCAGGGAGCCGCAGGATCGTAAAAAGTTCCGTCTCGTGTTCATAAGGTCTCCTTAGTGCTCCACCTGAAATTGCGAAGAAGTAAACGCCAGATAAAACGCGGTCATGACTTTTTCCCGCGCCGTCGGCGCCGCCTGGATCGCGGTGATCATCGCCCCCCGCGCCTCCGCCGATAACGTCCCGCCGAACGCCAGCAGGTCGATCCGGTTCACCAACGCCCCCGAATCGGCCGCCAACGCCTCCCACGGCGCGAAGTTCAGCGTTACCGCACTGCCAAACCCGCCCGAAACCAGCCGCGCCACGAAGTTCGCCCGCGTCATCCCCGTCGCCGTCGTGTACAACTGGAATTCCGGAGCCGTCAACGTCGTCCCCGCGATCCGGAAGTTCGGCGAATAGTAGTTGAAAACGGAGGGCGAATGGAAGATCCGCTGCCCCATGTCGGTACTCAAATCGGACATGAACGGATAGTCCGCCACGTTCCCGCCAATCGCCCGCAACTGCCGCGTGATGAACAGCGAAGGCTCGGCCAGCTTGCCCGCCGTCGGCGCGGTCAGCTGCGCTTCCGGGTGCGTCAGGATCGCCTTCACCACCGCCCGCAAGTCCCCGCGAACCCCGCTGCCGTTGTTCGCAAAAACCGCGGCGACAGCCCCGATATATGCCGGACTCGGGTTCGAAGTCACCAGCCGCTGAATCAGCTGCCGCGAAATGAACGGACCCACATTCGCGTGCCGGAAAATGATCCCCAGCGCGTTGTCCAGGTCCTGCTGCGCCGTCATCGCCGGCGGCACATCGGTCCCCAGGAACCGCTTCGCCCCCGTGTCGTGGAACGCCTCAACAGCCTCCATCGGCCCGTCATACCGCGCCGGGTTCAACTTCGTCGGCTGCCCCGCCACCGCGTCCGGATACGTCCAGCCCGTAAACACCCGCGCCAGTTCCAGCACATCGTCCTGGCCATACGTCGCCGCCGCCGGCGCCTTCGCCGACCCATCCGGATTCAGCTCCGCCAGCCCGATCGTGAACAACTGCAGAACCTCTCGTGAGAAGTTCTCATTCGGCAGAATCGTCCCGTTGCTCTTCTTGTTGTTCACCATGTCCAGGTACTCCCCCATCGCCGGATGCATCGTGCCATCCCGCATCAGGTCGTAGAAGTTCCCAAACGCGTGGCCCTGCAGCATCCGGATCCACGGCACCATCGCGTCGGCCCGCACCAGCTCCACGCCGCTAACGACCCAGATCTGGCTCAACGCCCACGCCACCCGTTGCCGCAACTGGTCGTTGCCCGTCAACGCCAGCTGGAAGAAGTGCTCCTCGGTCCACTCCATGTTCTGCGTCAACAGCGTGTCCGGATACACCGACGGCGTCGCCGCGAACTGCTCGTTAATCCAAGCATCCACGCCCATCGCCTTCAGCCGGTCAAAATCCGCCTGCGTCGGCCCCCACGTCGCCTGCCGCAACAAGCGCCATAGCGCCTGATCGGCCGCGGAAGTCACCACCGGAGGCGTTATCGGAGCCTCCGGCCTGGCCGAAACCTCAGCCGACCGCGTCCCGATCCCGCCCGTATTCACGCCCGCCACCTTGTAGTAGTACGTGGTCCCATTCACCAGTCCCGTGTTCACGAAGGTGGGCGCCGTCAACCCCGTCACCACCGGCGTCGCGGATTGCCCGCCCGCCGTCGTCCCGCGATAGACGTTGTACGTCACCGCCCCGCTCACCGCCGTCCAGCTCAGCGTCACCTGCAGGTTCCCCGGCATGGCCGACACATTCACCGGCGCCGATGGCGGCAAGACCGGAGCCTTCGGCGTCGCCGTCGCTTCGTTCGACCGCGTGCCAACTCCGCCCGCGTTCACGCCGGCGACTTTATAGAAATACGCCGTCCCGTTCACAACCGTCGCATCCAGATACGAGGTCCCCGTCACGCCAGTCGCCACCGGCGTCGCCGCCTGCGCTCCCGTGGCCGTCCCCCGATACACGTTGTAGGATGTGGCCCCCGTCACCCCGCCCCAGTTCAGCGTGACTTTCGCGTCACCCGGAGCAGCCGTCAAATTAGCCGGCGCCCCCACCGGCAGCGGAGCCGCCGAGGCTTCATTCGAAGCACCACTCGTCCCGCCGAGATTCACGGAAACGACTTTGTAGAAATACGTGACCCCGTTCAGCCCCGTCATATCGGCGTAGTTCGTCGCCGTCACGCCCGTCGCCAACGGCGCCGTCGCTTGCGCGCCAGACGCTGTTCCGCGATACACGCTATAGGAAGCCGCGCCACTCCCGCCGCTCCACTGCAGCGTAATCTTCCCAACAGCGCCCGTCGCCGTCAGGTTCCCCGGCACCCCGGGCGGCTGCACCGCCGCGGGCTTCGCGCTGGCCTCATTGCTCCGCGCACCAATCCCGCCCGTGTTCACACCCGAGACTTTGTAGAAGTACGTAGTGCCATTCGCCACCCCCGTATCGGTGTACCCCGTCCCGCCAATCCCCATCGCCACCGGCGTGGCAGCCTGTGCCCCCGCCGCCGTCCCGCGATAGACGTTGTAGGAGGTGGCGCCAGTCGCCGCGCGCCACGCCAGCGTCACCTTCGCATTCCCCGCCGCCGCCGTCAGCGTCCCCGGCGCACCCGGTACAGTCACCTCCGGAGGCGGCGTCCCGTCCAGAATCCGATATAGCCGCGCACCGGCCCAATCGGCATGGTCAGAGCCAATGCCGTCTCCGGCATCGCCCACCACCAGCTTCAGCATCGTCACGCCCGTAATGTTCAGGTCAACCCGCCGCGCGGACATCCCCTGCGTCATCCGCACCGTCTCAAACAGCTTCGTGCCGTCGCCAAACACCTGAAATACGACGGACCCGCGCCCGCCGCCCACCTCGTCATCCACCCCCACATCGGCCACAAACCGCTGGAACGCCTTGTTCACGTTGAAGGCCACTTCAGACGCCGAGTGCACCCCCAGCCCGTACGTGAACTTCCGCCCGGCGATCGAAATCTGCTTCCCATCGGCCGCCATCTGCTCCCCGTTGCTCATATCCCGCTCCACCGGCCCCCAGCCGGATCGCGCGCTCTGCCACGCCAGTTCGCTCAGGTACGGGTCCGGATCCGGCGTCGGTGTCGGCTTCGGTCCCCCGCTCTGCACAATCACATGCGCATCCGCCCAATTGGCCCGGTCCATGGTGTTCCCATCCCCACCATTCCGCACCACCAGCCGCAGCTCGTTGCGCCCCGTCACATCCACCCGCGCAAACTGCCCCGCCGTGCTTCCCCGCTGCAACGCGCTATCCCACGCCAGCGTGCCATCCACCCAAATCTCAAACACAACCGATCCTTGCGACCCGGCCGAATCATCAATCCCCACCGTCGCCCGGAAGTCGTCGTATAGCCGGTTCAGCTTGTAGACAACCTCGTTGTCCCCGGTAACCGCCAGCCCCTTGGCAAAGGAAACCCCCGCCACCGACAACGGCTGCCCGCTCCGCGCGTCCAGCTCCACCGGCGTCGTCTTCCGCGCCATCGCCATATCGCTCAGGTAGTCCACCCGGTCCGGCACAAACAGCCGCGCCTGCGGAATCGTCTGCTCCGGCTGCCCCGGATACGCCCACAGCAGCCGTACCGACGCCGATCCCAAGCCCTCGAAATACTCCAACTTCACCGAGTACCGCACCCCCGCCGTCAGCTTGATCGGCGTCCCGCGCCGTAGCGTCGGCGGATGGTCCTGCCAATCGTCCACCAGCAACCGCCCATTCACCCACAAGCGAACCCCGTCATCGGCGTTGGTGGCAAAGGTGTAGTCCCCGGTAACGGGCGCCTCCACCTCCCCGGTCCACCGGACCGAGAACCCGTCGGCGGGGACCTCGGCAAACGGGGACTTCATGCCCCAATCGAACTGGATCGTCCGATCCGTCCGGCGCAGTTTCACACTGCCAGAAAGGTCTTTCGTGGCGTAATAGTCGCCATAAAGGCCAGTGCCTTTGGCGGTCGCGGGCGTAACAGCCCAGGTGGGAATGGGTGCCAGGGAGAGCACAGCCATCCCGATCAGCAGCGTCCGTGCAGCTATCAATCGGTCCTCCAGGTCAATTCATTGACTCTGGCCCTTCTAGGCAATCCATGTGCCGTTTTACAGCCGTGTGACAGAATGTCCCATCGGGCCTTAGAGGCCTATTCAGCAACACATGTAATGTCAACACGTTACAAACATCAAGAACACTTTAGCTCTCCGCCCCTCGAAGTACTGTGTGACAAAATTACCCAATCGCTCCGGCCAATGAAGGTAAATCCTTCTCGGTACCCGGACCCTACACCACCAAATTAGGGACAGTCACCGCAATTACCGAATTTATCCTACCCCCATTCCCCTCCCGCCCAATCGGTGCCCCCAATCGGCCCCCAATCGGTGCCACTCACTGTTATCCCCCACAATTCCGCACGAAAACCAATAACCATCGATCTTGCAATCACTTGCAGGCCATTTCGACGCCCCCAAAAACCACCCCACCCCCGCCACCCCCCTAAATCTCCCGCACCCTCCACGTCCCCGCATACACATTCGCCCGATCCCCCCGCAAGAAACCTACCAACGTCACATTCGCATGCCGCGCCAGTTCCACCGACAGCGTTGTCGGCGCCCCCATCGCCGCCACCAACGGCACCCCCGCCCGCGCCGCCTTATGCACCAACTCAAACCCCGCCCGCCCGCTCAACAACAACCCCATCCCCTCCAACGGCAACCGCCCCTCCTGCATCGCCCACCCCACCAACTTATCCACCGCGTTATGCCGCCCCACATCCTCCCGCACCGCAATCAAAGCCCCGGAAGAATCAAACAACGCCGCCGCATGCACCCCGCCAGTCTCCCGGAACTGCCCCTGCCGCGCCTCTAAAGCCGCAGGCAACCCCGCCAACACCCCCCAACTCACCCGAAACCCCGCATCCCCCAACGCCTCCGTCACCGGCAAATCCGGCGACCCGCAAAACCCACAAGCCGCCGTCGCCGCCCGCGCCCGCCCCAGGTCCAAATCCACATGCGAAGCCAGCGATAGCCGCACCCGCCCGGCATCCAAACAAGTCACATCCAAAACGTCCGAAGCCCCCGCAATCCGCCCCTCGGAATACAACAACCCCAGCGCCAGCTCCTCATCCTGCCCCGGCGTCCGCAGCGTAATTCCCCACGCCGCCACCCGCCGCTGGTCTTTAAACGAGTGCTCAATCAGCACCTCCAGCGGCGCCTCGTCGGCCAGCCAATCATCCTCCGCGCGCGGCCCGCCGGCACCCCAGCGCTCGACGGGCACACGCCGCGGCATCGCCTAACCCCGCAGGGTCTCCAGCAGTTGCACAGCCTTCATAATGTCGTCCACGTGCGACAACTTCGCCTGGTGCCGGTCGTCCATGTCCTGATCCAGCGACACTTCCCGCTCAATCGTCAACGCGCCCGTATACCCGATTTCCTTCAGCGTATTGACGAAATTCGCCATCCCCACCGAACCCTCGCCCAGCGGCATCTCCGTGCCCAACGACCCGGCCACGCTCTTATCCGGCCAGTTCCCGTCCTTACAATGCACGCTCACGACATGCTTGCCCACCAGTTTCAACGCCGCGATCGGCTCGCTGGTCCCGTACAGAATCAAATTCGCCGGATCAAAATTCAGCTTCAAATTCGGCCGCGCCACGTCTTCCAGGAAGTGCAACAGCGTCTCCGCCGGCTCCTGCCCCGTCTCGAGCGCGAAAGTGATCCCGCGCACCGCTGCGTAGTCACAAATCCGCCGCACCATATCGCGCACCGGCGCGTAAACCGGATCGGTGTGATCCTCCGGCACGAAGCCAATGTGGCACGCAAAAATGTCGACGCCAATCGCCGCCGTCATGTCGATGACCTCATAGGTCCGCAGCTCGCGCGCCGTCCGCGTCGCCTCCGGAATGAAGCCCACCGTCTGCAACACCGTCGGAATATCGGCGTAGCTCTCGCCATCGTAGGCCGCGAAAACCGCGGTGACGGCGAAGTCCTCATCCTCCAACGCCTTGGAGTAAACCTCCGCCAATCCGGTAAAATCCACGGCCCCGGTGAAGCCCAGGTGCCCGCAACGGAGCCCCAGTGACTTCACAGCCTGGATCATCTTGAGGGGTTCTTGATCGCCCCAGAACATCAAACCGACTTCGAGTGGACGCAGTGTGGCCATGACCCAACCAGTCTCGCAACGACCTAGAGAATGTGCAACTGCCGGCTCTCCAACTTCAGCAGTTTCTCCTTCACCGGCAGCCCCCCACCGAACCCCGTCAGCTTCCCGTTACTCCCAATCACCCGGTGGCACGGAATGATAATCGGGATCGGATTCGCCCCATTCGCCGCTCCCACCGCGCGGATCGCCGTCGGCCGCCCCACCGTTTTCGCAACAGCCCCATACGTCGTCGTCTCCCCGTACGGAATGTCCTGCAACGCCCGCCAGACGCTGACCTGAAACGGCGTCCCCTCCGGCGCCAGGACAAGGTCAAACTCCGTCAATTTCCCCGCAAAATAGGCCTTCAACTGGTCAATCGCCCCGCGAAACGGTGCGCGATCCACCACCCAGGCTTCATCCTGATGCCCGTGGAAGCGGACGATCCGCAACGCATCCCGATCCCCGGCCAGCACCAGCGGCCCGATCGGCGTTTCCATGCGCCAGCAAGCGAGTTGTCCCGATTTCGCACTCACTTCCCCATTATCCCGCACCCCCCGGGGGACATTGCGGGCAGACCACCAACGCAGTTCGGCCCGTAACCCCAACAATAGCGGCTCCCCCAAGACCCGACACCACCCGCCGAAGAGACCCACCAAAACAGCAACGCCCGCCGCTCAATGAGCGGCGGGCGTTGCAAACCACAAATCAACCAATCTACCGGCCGACGTATTTAACGCTAACCGTGTCGGTCGCCGTCGTACCCTTGGCGTCCGTCACCGCCAGCTCGATCACATAATCGATCGGGCCGCGCGTGTTGAACTGCACCACCGGCTTGTCCGAGTCGGCGAACATGATCGTCGCCACCGGGCTGCCCTTGGCGCTCGACCACTTGTACGTCAATTTCCCGCCGTCAGAAGCCACCGAACCCGACCCGTCCAGACCAATCTGGAACGCTTCCGTCGTGATGTTCTTCGGCTTGGCAGAGGCCGAGGTCGGCGTCGCCGGCGCGCAGCGGTTCGGCTTCTCTCCGGGCCCGCCTTCCAGGCACGGAATCGCGGTCAAATACGCAAAGATCGCTTCGATTTCCACGTCGTTCATGTCCTGATACACGGTCCACGGCATCACCTGCAACAGCGGCGAAATCTGCGGATGCAGCTTGGCCAAATCGACGCCCGTGCGGAATACCTGCTTGAAGTTCGCCAGGCTACCCGTCACCGGACCCTGCGCGCTCGGCGTCAGGTTGCGCGACGTAAACGGCCCAAACACATTGCCGCCGGCCATATAAGTGGCCTTGTCGATCACCTTCGTCTGCCCGCGGAACGGATCGCCGCCGGCCTTGTACGCCGGGTTCGTGTGGCAGTCGTTACAGCCGCCGATCGCGTTCACAAGATAGCTCCCGTAGCCCACCTGGTTTCTGTCTTTCCCCGTCAAATCCAGCGCGACCGGGGCGATGTCCAGGCCCTTCTTCACCGCTGCGGCGTCATAGACCACAGCCGTCTGCGCCTGCACCGCCGGCGCGTTCACCAGATTCCAGGTACCAGCTGCCACTACGGCCCCGGCCACCAACGCCGCGAAAGTGCGGACGTGATTCGTGTTCATTCTCAATGCTCCTATTGTGTTTGGGTTAACAGCTAATCCAGGGGTCTACTGGATGTGTATCTTCACCACATTGGTGACTTGTCCGTCGACATTCAGCACGACGTCGACGATTCCTGCTCCACGTAAACTACGCGGAATTTCAATGTTGATCTGGTCCTGCCCAGCAAAGGTGCCCTGCGCGCCCGCATAGGCCGCCGTCACCGTCGTGTTGCCAATCCGCGCCGTGACATCGGCGGCGTGCGCCCGAATGCCCGTCCCATAAAGGATCAAAAACACCTGCCGCCCATCGGGGCCTAGGTCGATCGGGTTCAATTCCACGGCGCCAGCCGCGGTCACGCGAACCGCGTTCGCCACCGTCTGCCCGCCGTCCTGATAACTGATCACATTCGCCGCCGCAAAACCGTTGACGCTAAACAATCCCGGCGCCACACCGCGCACCAGAATCTCCGAGCGCTGCGCCGCCGTGCCAGCCGCGCCCGATACCGCGACGCTCGCCGGCCCGGCCGCCACGCCCGCCGGTACCTGGAAGTTCACCTGCCCCGGCGAAGCGAAAAACAGCGGCGCCTGCCGCGCCACCCCAGCCGAGTCTTCAATCGTCAGCGTCAACCCCGCCAGCGTCGTCGGTGCCGGATTGGTCTCCGCCGCCGCCGTCGCATTCGTGAAGCCCGTGCCAAACGCGCTCCCAATCGAATCCGCCGCAAAAATGCTGCGCTGGAAACTGGCCGCGTTCGCCGGCACGAAACCGGTCGCCGTCACAGCCTCAATCGCGCAGGCGTCGTTCATGTTGTGAGCCCGGCTGCCATCGTTACCCACGCCAGCCAGCAACTCTTCAAAGGTCTGCAGCGGCACGCTGCTGCCATTCCGGCCCACGGCCGCCAGGCCTACCCAACGGTCCGCCGCGCTCAACGGCGTCGCCGGGTCGCCGGTGGCGCGCAACGTGTGGCCATCGGGGACGCACAGCTCGGGGTGGTCAAACGGAGCCCGTTCAAACTTCACCCGGTCGTCCGTCAGCGCCTTCAAAAACTCCACCATGTCGGCCTGGTCCTGCGCGCTCAGGTTCAGCGGCTTGATGTCGGGGCCATTCACCGGATTCGGCGCATAATCCCCGCCGCGGTTGTAAAACTCCATCACCTGCTTCAGCGTCGCCTGCCCGCCGTTGTGGAAATACGGACCGGTGAACTCCACGTTCCGCAGCCCCGGCGTCTTGAACCGCCCCCGCGCCGAAGCGGGGGAGTTGTCGGTCGGCAACACGCTCGCCAGCGGCTTTCCAAAGCCATCGTTACCGCCCAGGCCCACGTCTTCCCCGATCGGCCGCACGCCGATGTGGAAGAAGCCCGTATCACGCCCCTGCTTCAACGGATCGTTGCTGTTAAAGCCGCTATGCGTCGCCAACGTCGTCTCCGCGCCCGCGTGGCAGTTGCTGCATCCCGTGCGGCCAATAAACAGCCGCAATCCGGCGATCGCCGAATTGCTCAGAGCATTCAAATTCCCCTCGGCAAACCGGTCCACCGGGCTGTCGTTCGATATCAACGTGGCCTCATACGCCTGCACCGCCATGCCGAAAAACACCGAGAAATTCGCCTCGGCCTGCGTATACCGGTCGCCCTCGGCCTCCACCGTCTGCGTCGATTCCCAATACGCCGGCTGGAACGCCGCCTTCACTAAATCCAAATACGTGGTGCCCCGCGCGAACCCGCGCCCTTGTGCATTGGCATACCGCGCCAGAACACTGTCATCCGCCGCCACCCGCTGGTTCGCCAACGGACGCGCTGGCAACAGCTTCCGGCCCACTTTGCCCCAGCTCCGGTCGTAGGACATCTCCGACAGGTTCAACACCGGGCCCACCGCCTGCGATGCCAGGCTCGACTTCTCCAGCCGCAGCGCCTCCGCCTTCAGCGTCCCGCCGGCGGACGTGTAAACCGTTGCCCCCGTGTCCGATACGCCAAACGGCGACTGGCCCGAAAACGTCTCGCTCGCCCGTCCATCCCAGAAGTTTCGGAAGTTGAACACGGCGTTAATCACCGACGGCGCGTTCCGATCCGTCACCCGGCGCACGTTCAGCGAACTGGCCTGGAACACCGGATCCCGCACGTCACTGGCGAGCTCGCCAGCCACACCCGGCAGCACCTCTTGCAGCTTCCGGTTGAACATCCCGGCAGACCCGGCCCGGTACGTCACATCCCGCAACACCTGCGAGTTCTGTTGGTCCGGATTCGCCAGCCGGTGAAACGGAAAGTCGGCCGCCGTCAGCTTATAGTTCGGGGTAAAGGAGCCCGCCGGATTCGCCAGCTGGTTCGTCAGCCGGTGATCGGCGCCCGCGTGGAAGTGGCACGTGGCGCAGGCGGTCTTCCCGTCGCTGCCCACCTGCATATCCCAAAACAGGGCTTTCCCCAACGCCAGCAGCGCCGCGTTGTCGCGGACGTAAGTCGACAGGTTCCCCGGGCCCGGCACCGTCACCGTTTTCAACGACGGGACATTCGTCGGCGCGCGCTGCGCCATCCCAACGAACCCAGCCAGGCTCAGAAGGCCAATACCAAACGTGATTCTAGACAACCAGTGTCTCCGGCATGCAAATTTACGCGCGATCCAGCGGGCAAAACGGTCTATCGGCTGCGAAAGCCAAAAATGTGAGGCGTATTTGTAATTATAGTGGATTCCTATGCCGCTCCTCTCCCGCCGGGCCCTGCTCGCCTCCCTCGCCGCCGGCTCCCCCATCCGCCAGATCACCAAAGGCCCCCATTTCCACTGGTTCGGCTACTACGACAAGCTCCAATTCGACCCCACCGGCCGCTACATTCTCTCCAATGAAGTGACCTTCGAAGGACGCTCCCCACTGGCCACCGACTCCATTCGCGTCGGCCTCATCGATACCGGGGACAAGGACCGCTGGACCGACCTCGGCGCCTCCTTCGCCTGGAACTGGCAACAGGGCTGCATGCTCCAGTGGATCCCCGGCTCGAAGACCGACGTCATCTGGAACGACCGCCTCGACGGCCAGTTCGTCAGCCACATCATGAACGTGAAGACCGGGAAGAAGCGCACCATCCCCAGCCCCGTCTACACCTTGAGCCCCGACGGCAAGTGGGGCATCACCTGCGACTTCCGCCGCCTCAACGACGTTCGCCCCGGCTACGGCTACGCCGGCGTCCCCGATCCCAACTTCGACAAGCGCATCCCCGACGACGTCGGCATCTGGCGTGTCGACCTCGCCACCGGAAAACGATCCCTACTCATCAGCGTCGCCGACGCCGCCGCCATTCCCTATCCCGGCGGCTATTCCAACAACGCCAAGCACTGGTTCAACCACCTGCTCATCAGCCCCGATGGCGCCCGCTTCATCTTCCTCCACCGCTGGCGTGGGGATAAGGAGGGGAAGAGCTTCTCCACCCGTCTGTTCACCGCCAACGCCCAAGGCAAGGAGCTCTATGTCACCGACCCCCACGGCAAGACCTCCCACTTCATCTGGCGCGATCCGAGCCATATCCTCGCCTGGGCCTGGCACCCGTCGAAAGGCGACAAGTTCTACCTGTACAAGGACCGGACAGACCAGGTGGAAGCCATCGGCCCGGACGTCATGACCGTAAACGGGCACTGCACGTACCTGAACCGGGACAACAACCGCTGGATTCTGAACGACACCTACCCGGACAAAGAGCGGAACCAGAACGTCTACCTGTACGACGTCCAAACCGGCGTCCGCCGTCCGCTGGGCAGCTTCTACGCCCCGCCGGAATACACCGGCGAATGGCGTTGCGACACTCATCCCCGCTCCAGCCCCGACGGCCGCAAGGTGGTCATCGACTCGGCCCACAACGGCGGCCGCCAGATGTACCTGATCGAACTTTAGAGCTTATTCTTCAGCGCGGCCTCAGCCTTGTCGGCGAGTTCGCGGATCTTGGCGATGGCCTCGTCGAGGAACGGCTCGGCCTGCGTCGCGGCGATTTTGGCGAGTGCTTCGACCTTGTCGGCCAACAGCTTCGTGGCTTCGCCCACCTCGTGGGCCGCGGCTTTGACTTCGGGATTCATGGCACCCTGAGTGTACCCCTCTTTTATGGACGAGTACATACGCTC
>CAMATG010000005.1 GCA_945860645.1 Candidatus Sulfopaludibacter sp. SbA3
CGACAACCACCTCTTTATGGCCGAATTCATGCGCATGCTCGAAGCCGCCGCCTAAACGGCCACCCACATGCTCTTCTCCTGGTGTACGAACCCAGGAGAAGAAATGAACTCGTTCCGCACCACCCCGCTCATCCTCGCCGCTCTGTCCCTCTGCGCCCTCACGCCCGCGCAAGCCCAATCCGCCATCGTCGTCAACACCTCGGCCATCCAGTTAAGCTCCTCCCCCGGCAACCCCGCCGCCGTCTCTCAGGCCGTCTCCGTGAATACCAGTAACGCCGCCTTCGGCTACCAGGTGAACACCACCATCTCCAGCCCCACTGGCGGAAACTGGCTCACGGTCGACCGCCTGAGCGGCTCCACCCCCTCCGCCATTCTGGTCTCCGCCAACGCCGCCTCCCTCGCCGCCGGCACCTATTTCGCCACCGTTCAAATCTCCAGCTTCGGCGCCACCAATACCCCCGTCACCATTCCCGTCACCTTCATCGTCAGCGGAGCCGCCCAGCTCACGTACGCACCTGCTTCCCTCACCTTTAACTACCAACTCGGCGGCGCGTTTCCCACGCCACAGACCATGTCGGTGACCGCCAGCGGTCAATCGGTCACTTTTTCCGCCACACCGCTCACTGTTACCGGCGCCGGCTGGCTCGAAGTCGGCCCTCCCAGTGGCGCCACACCGGCTAACATCACCGTCAGCGCCTCCGCCGCTTTCCTCAGCGCCGCCGCTCCCGGCGTCTACAACGGCTTCGTCGTCCTCACCCCTTCCACTGGCGGCGGCACCGCCGTCCAGCTCCCCGTCACGCTTAACGTCACCGGCACCCCAAAGTTCACCGCCACCCCGGAGTCCATCACCTTCAACTATCAGACCGGCCAGGCCAACCCTCCGCAGCAGACCATCAACGTCGGCCTCCTCGGCGGCATCGGCCCCTTCAGCACCACCATCAGCACCAGCCAAGGCGGTAATTGGCTCGTCGTCACACCTCTCACCGGCGTCACCCCGACAACTCTCACCGTCGGCGTCCAACAGCCCTCCTCCCTCCCTCCCGGCATCTATAACGGCACCATCGCGATAGGCAGCCCCTCCGGCATCGGCGCATCGCTCTCCATCCCCGTCACACTCACCATCAGCAATAGCCCGCTGCTCACCCTGGCGCCAAACTCCCTGAAGTTCACCTACCAAATCGGTGGCGCCGCGCCCACACCGCAGGTCATCACTCCGGCCAGCTCCAGCACCGCCATCAACTTCACCGTCACCCCGCAATCGGCGGGCAACTGGATCACGGCTAACCCCATCTTCGGCACCACGCCCAACCCCATCAGCGTCGGCATCAACCCCGCCGGCCTCGCCCCTGGAACCTATACCGGCTCGGTCACCGTCACCGGCACCGGCTCTGGCAATGGCCCCCAATCCGTTCCCGTCACCCTGACCATCACCAACAACCCTATTCTCACCGCTTCCAGCACCGGCCTGACGTTCAACTACCAGCGCGGCCGCGACATCCCCGGCGCCCAGATCGTGAACGTTGGCAGCACCGGCGCCCCGTTCAACTACTCCATCTTCACAGAAACCCTCACTGGCGCCGGTTACGTGGCCATTAACGTCACCAGCGGCACCACTCCCGGCAGCTTCGCCGTCAGCATGGTGCCCTCTGCCCTTGCCAGCGGCCTCCCGGGTAACTATAGCGCGCGCATCGCCATCACCGCCCCTGGCGCAGCCAATAGCCCCCTCATCATCCCCCTTACCCTCGTCCTTAGCGATGGCCCCCTCGTCAACGTCAGCCAGCCCTCTCTGGCTTTCAACTTCCAGGGCGGCGGCGCGCTCCCAGCGCCCCAGTTCGTCTCCCTCACCAGCACCGGTGACCCGGTCAACCTAGCCGTCTCCAGCACCAGCACCGGCGGTTGGCTCACGGTTGGCCCCTCCACCACCGCCACCCCGGCCAACGTCACCGTCCAGGTCAACCCCCTCGGTCTCCTGCCCGGTGTTTACAACGGCGCCATAACCATCACCTCCGCCGCCCAGAACAGCCCCATCACCATCCCCGTATCGCTCACCGTTAGCGCCGGCACCCTCACCGCCAGCCCGGCCAGCCTGACGTTCCTCCAGGCCCAGGGCGGCAACACGCCACCGGCCCAGACTATCGCCATCGCCTCTAACGGTCCAAGCCTCATCTACTCCGCCACAGCCAACTCCGCCATCGGCTCCTGGCTCACCGTTAGCCCCTCGGCTGCCGCCACGCCGGGCGCCATCACCGTCGCCGTCAATGGCGCAGGCCTCGCCCCCGGTACCTACATGGGCGTCGTCACCGTCACTTCCACCGGCGCCGCCAATAGTCCTCTCAACCTCCCCGTTACGCTCACCATCGGGGCCCAGCAGACCATCGCCGCCGCTCCGTCCACGGTCGCCTTCACCTACCAACTGGGCGCCGCCGCGCCCTCCGCGCAGACCGTCGCTCTCTCCTCCACCGGCACCGCCGTTGCCTTCGTCGCCAGCTCCAGCGCCACCTGGCTCAACGCCACGCCCGCCAGCGGCACCGTCCCAATGGCGCTCACCCTCGCCGTCAACCCAACCGGTCTCACCGCCGGAACGTACAACGGCATGGTCACCATCACCGCGCCGGGCGCCAGCAACAGCCCGCAGACCGTCGCCGTCTCGCTCACCGTCACCGCTCTGGCCTTCCCCGCCATCAGCGCCGTCGGCAATGGCGCCAGCTTCCTCCCCGGCCCCATCTCCCCCGGAGAGCTTATCAGCATCGTCGGAGCCAACCTCGGCCCGGCCACCCCGGCCTCCTTCGTTCTCAACGCCGTCGGGTTGGTTGACCCCACTCTCTCCGACACGCAGGTGCTCTTCGACAACCTTCCCGGGACGGTCCTCTACACCTCCCAGACTCAGGTCAACGTCATCGTCCCCTACGATGTCTACGGCCGTATTTCGGTCCGCATGACCGTCATCTACCGCGGCCAGGTCTCCTCGATTCTGGAACTGCGCGTCGCCGACGCCGCCCCCGGCATCTTCGCCATCGGCGGCAGCACCCAGGGTGCGATGGTCAACCAGAACGGCACCATCAACACCGTCAACAATCCCGCCCCGCGGGACTCCGTCATCACTGTCTATCTGACCGGCGAAGGCCAGACGACACCCGGCGGTCAGGATGGCCGCGTCACCCCGCGTGATGGCACGTTGCTCAAGCGCCCGCTGCTTGCGGTGACGGCCACCATCGGCGGCATGCCGGCCGTGGTTGAATATGCCGGCGCCGCTCCCGGCATCGTCTCCGGCGTGATGCAGGCCAATCTCCGCATCCCCGCCAACGCCCCCGTCGGCAACCAACCCGTGGTCATCACAGTAGGCACCGCTGCCAGCCAGTCCAATGTAACGGTGGCGATCCGCTAACGCGCTCCCACCACGAACAGGCTACCCGCATTCTGCGTGTAGATCCGTCCATCCCCGCCAATCGCGAGCGGCGTATACGCCGCTCCGATTGCCACCTTCAGGAACAGGTTGCTTACCAGGCGCCCGTTCCTGTCCACGGCGTACAGGTTGCCGTCCTCGCTGTTGGCGTACATCACGCCGTCCTTATCCACGGCCACCATGTTCACGCACCACTCGAACCCTTCCGCTTGCGTCTCTCACCGCGTCGTCCCATCCGGCTGCCGCTCGCAGGCCTGGGTGTTGGTGCTCCGGAAGTTCCACTCCTTCTTCAGGTCGGCATTCAGGCTCACCAGATCGTAGCGCTGCTCGTCCGGCAGACAGAACGCCGCCGTCCCGCAGTAGGACGTCGCCCCGTAGTGGTTGTCCTTCAGCAGCACCGAATACGTCCCGTCATGCGGGTACACCGCCGGTGTCGTGTCCCAACCGAAGTCGTAGGCGGCCAGGTAGTCGCCCGCCGGGCTGAACTTCATCAGGTGCCCGCGGAAGTGGTTGTAGCCCGTGAACGCACCGTACAGAATCGATCCATCCGGCGCCACCACCGGAGACGCTGTCGACAGGTCCATCACCTGCCCGGCGGGCAGCGTGTTCGTCGTCGGGTCCACGCCCCGCGTCGCGCCCGCGCGGCACCCACCGCGGGTCCCGCTGGCCGGCAGCGACACGTCGCACCCGTCGTTCAAACGGTCCCGCAACGACGAGATCCACTTCACCCGCAGGTTCGGGTCCAACGCCACCAGGTAGCCATGGCTGGCGTTGAAGTGCGCCCGGCTTACGGTGTAGATGGTGCCATCCGCGCCCACCGCCGGCGCCACGTTCAGGCCCGGCCGCTGGCGGCCGCAAGGGCCGCTCGGCGGAACAGCGTCTGGCGTGGGCGGCCACGGCAGCGGCGCCGCCGCGCCCGCTTCGGCAAAGCTCTGCCGGCACGTCGCCGGCGCCTCCCGGTTCATCCGTCCGAAGGACACGCGCGCCACCGCGCCATCGGCGCCGATCTTCACCAGCCACGCCCCGGCCACCTCGGTCGTCCACGGGTTCGTTGGCGCCAGTTCGATGGCGTTGTAGTAAATGTTGCCGCCGTCGTCGGCCGTCAGCGGCCCCGCCACGTACATGTTGGGGTTCTCTTCGCCGAAGGGGTTGATCTGCTCCATCACCCGTCCGGAATCCCGGTCGATCTTCATCACCATGCCCGCGTTCGACGGCGCGTAAATGTAGCGGCCCATCAGCACCGGATGGAACACCGGCTCCCAGCGGCTGCCGGTGTCGGGCGCGGGCTTCCAGCGGGAATCCGTGGTCCACTTTGCCGATAGTTTTCCGCCCTCCCACTGCAGCCGCGTTACGTTCCACTGGAACCGGCTCCACAGCGCCGTACCGCAGGGTTGCAGGAACTCCCGGCACGAGCGCCACTCGCCCTCGCGGGTCATCATGAACACGTCCTGCCCATCCACGATCGGGGACATATAGTGCACCAGCAGATTGCCGTTGCTGTCCTCGCGCATGGCATCAGCCAGCGGGTCGTACAGGAACTCGCCCTGGATCACCTCCGGCCGTTGCGCGGCTACGGTTACCGCGCCGGTATGCCGCGGGTTCTGCCCCCACTGCGTCCAACCCTGTCCCCACGCCAGCCCGGCCACGAAGCATAGCGCCAATCGAGTCATACCCGCTATGCTACACGCCCGCGCGCTGGAAGATCTCCTCGGACTTCCGCTTGATTTCTCCGGCCAGCACGAACGGGTCCGCCTGCTGATACTTCGGCCAGAACAGCTCCACCGAAATCGGGCCTTTGTAGCCGCGGTCCACCAGTTTCCGGACGATCCGGTCCAGCGGCGCCACGCCCTCGCCCGGCACCACGCGGGACTGTAGATCCAGCAACTCCCGCGGCATGTCCGGCGTGTCGTTCAGGTGGGCGTGGAGGATCTCGCCGGGGCGGATGTCGTCCATGTCCTCCATCCGGCTGGGGCCGGCCCAGAAGTGGTAGCAGTCGAAGATGACGCCGAAGTTGGGATGCGCGGCCTCCCGGTGCAGGCGCAGCGCCGTGGGCAGGGAAGCCAGATACGTCGAGTTTCTGACGAACTCCGCGCCTACTTTTAAATCGAGCTGTTTGGCCACGTCGGCGACCTTGCGGATGTTTTCGATACCGCGGGCGTAGTCGTCAGCGGTGAACTTGGCCGCGGTCACGCAGGGCGAATAGACCACCGGCGCACCGATCGCTTTAAACTGTTCGCAGCGCCGTTTGAAGGTCTCCAGGTTTTCGTTGAACTTCGGGTTGGGTTCCCACAGCCCGGTCACGCCCAGGGCCGCGGACACCACGGTCTGGCCGTTGTCGGTGATGACCCGTTTGGCCTCGGCCAGCGTGCCGGTCTTCAAGAACTCGTCCAGCAGTCCGGACACCGGTTCCACGAGTGTGATACCGGCCTTGGCCCAGCCCTGGAGCGACTTCGTGTACCCCGCCCCGGCGGAGGTGAATTGGTGCAAGCTTAGCTTCATGGTTCGCGTGGCTGCCCCGGCGAGCGCGGCAGGCGCCAGGAGTATGGATCGGCGAGGCAGCATCACGCCTACGGTACCGCGTTTCCGGGATCATCGGGATGGGGGGCGCTTCGCAACGTTTCCGCTCCCATGCCACCGGACGTGGGAGGCGAATCTGGCGGCTCGCCGGCTTCCGCCGGTGCGCGTCGCCGCGAGCGTCTCGGTCTCTTCTCGAAGGACGTGCGGGGCTTCACTTCAAGGGATCACCGGAGGGATGTTCGTCCACCGTCCGCACGCACGGCCTATGGCCTCCATGGATAGGGGCTTCCGTGCGATCTAACAACCCGTTTACATTCACGAGATTGTCACATCAAGTTAACTCGATGTTGAAACTAGTGCCCTAGACTGGGGCCAGATGAAGATCCTTGTACAGCATTTTCTCGTTTTGGCGGGTCTCTCCGCCGCGATTCTGTTCGCACAGACGCCTGGTCCGGTCACCGTAATCAACTACAGCAATCTCGACGTCAAGGCGCCCGTGGCCCCTGGGTCCATTGCGAGCGCTTACGGCAACTTCGGTACCGTTGCAACAACGGCGCTGGCCTCTCTTAACCCGATGCCGACCACGTTGGCGAACGTTCGCCTCACAGTGGGTGGAGTCAACGCGCCTCTCTATTTTGTGTCGGCCAACCAGATCAATTTTGTCGTACCCGTTGGCACAGCCATCGGCGCCGCGCCCATCGAAGTGGTAAACGGCAGCGCCACTGTCGCCCGCGGTACGGTCAACGTTTATGATTTCTGGCCCGCGCTGGCGACCGCTGGCACGGACGCCACGCGTCCGGCCATTGCGCAGAATCAAAACTTCAGCATTAACGGCCGCGAAGCCCGCGCCCGCCGGGGTGAAGTGATCCAATTTTACGCTACCGGCTGCGGAGTGACGAATCCTCGCGTCACCGATGGCGTTCCCCCGGCCGCGCTCTCCCGGGCCGTAGCCGACGTGAAGGTAACCATGTCCGTAGTTGAAGTGACTCCGCAATTCGCCGGCGCTCATCCGCAGTTCCCTGGGATCTGTCAGATCAACGCCGTCATCCCCGACAACAGCTTCATTTCCGGCCAGGTGCCGGTGATTGTCACCATCAACGGAATCGCAAGCAATGCAGTTTCGATCTGGGTGGCTGAGTAAACCTCTGGCGTGATCCTCCCAATGAAACAGTTCCTAAGAAATTGCCTCGTACTGGTCGCTACCCTGTCCGTAGCTACCGCACAACCCGCCGGAAAGGGTAATGTCACCGGCACCGTATTTGACGCCGCGACCGGTCGCCCCGTTCCGCTTGTTCAGATCGAAGTCAATGGTGTATCGGATGGCAAGTTGTCTTCCGACACCGAAGGTCGATTCACGATCACACTCTCTCCCGGTACCTATAAGCTCCGTCTCACCAGCTCGAACCATATGGAAACCACGGTTGAGGACGTCCAGGTGAAAGCCGGCGAAATCACCGAGGCGGGCGTGGTCCTTCAGCAGAAGGGCACGGTCACCACGGTGGATGTTGTCGAGAAGGTCGGCTCGTTGCAAACGACGGCCGAGTCGGTCCTGGTGGAGCGCAAACTTGCTTCGACTGTCAGTGACAGCATTTCCAAGGAAGATATCAAGGCCAGTACGGCCTCCGACGCCGCCGGCGCGCTCGAAAAGGTAACGGGTATCTCTATCGTCGACGGCGGATTCGTTTTTGTGCGTGGTTTGGGAGAACGGTACTCGTCGACCATGCTCAACAACGCCATGGTCCCCACCACGGAGCCGGAACGTCGCGTTGTCCCGCTCGATCTCTTCCCCGCCTCGCTGATCGACAGCATCAAGGTCGTCAAGACCTACAGCGCCGATCTGCCGGGCGAGTTCTCCGGCGGCCTCGTGCAGATGCAGACCACGGAATTTCCGGCTCAGAAAACCGTGACGGTCTCCGTCAATTACGGCTTCAACTCACAGACTTTCGGAAAGCGGTTCGGCAGCTATAGTGGCGGCTCCCGCGACGCTTTCGGCTTCGACAGCGGGAACCGCGGCTTGCCGGCCGGGATCCCGGCGGATCGGCGGCTGTTCGTCGGAAACTTCTCTGACCAGCAGTTCCAGCAGTTCGGACGTTCCTTCAATCCCGACTACGAGATTCGGCCCGTTTCGTCGGCGCGGCCGACGCAGACGTACTCGATTTCCGGCGGCAACACGTGGGGCAAACTCGGCGTAGTCGCGGCGGTGACGTTCAACAATTCGCCGCAACAAACTCCCGAAGATCGCCGCTTCCTGGTGAACAGCGGCGGCGGGCGTCCACAGATTTTCTCCGATTATAAATTCGACGTTGGAAACGAGTCGGCACGCATCGGTGCGGTGCTCAATGCGGCTTACCGCTTCAACAGCTCGAACAAAATCATCTTCCGGAACACACTTACCCGCGATACGGACAAAGAGGCCCGTTTCCTCTCCGGCCTCAACGGCGGCAACGGCCAGGACATCCTTTCCGAGCGCCTTCGCTGGACCGAGCGCGGGCTGATGTCGACCGGAGTCGAAGGTGACCATGCCCTTGCGCGCTTAAGAAACAGCGTGTTCCACTGGCAGTTCACGGTCTCCAATTCCGACCGCTCCGAGCCCGACCTCCGCGAAACTATCCGTGGCCGGGAACCGGGCTCCACCCAGCCCTACGCCTTCCTGAATCTTCCCGAATCCGGCCTCCGTTTCTTCTCCGAACTCAAGGACAAGATCTACGAGCCACAGGCCGATTGGGGGATTCCGTTCTTCAAGGGCAAATTCAGCGGCCTGTTCAAGAGCGGCTTCCGCGGCACGATCCGCCGCCGCGACTTCGACAGCCGCCGCTTCCGGTACTTCCCGATTCGCGCGGGAACGATCGACTTCGCCCAGCCGACCAATACCGTGCTCGGCGCTAACAACATTCGACCGGATGGGTTCGCCGTTCGCGAAATCACCCGCGGAACGGATCGTTATGAAGCGCTCATGGACATCTATGGCGGCTACACCATGGTGGACCTGGCCATCGGCTCCCGCTGGCGCGTGATATCCGGTGTCCGCGTTGAAGATGCCCAGATCAACGTCACCACGCTTGATCCGCTCGTTCCGGGTGGCATTCCTTCCTTCGCAAATCTCTATAACAGGGATTTCCTGCCTGCCGTCAATGTCATTTATCAATTGACAGCAAAGCAGAATCTACGCTTTGGTTATGGACGGACGGTCAATCGTCCGGACTTCCGCGAACTGTCTCCGTTCGAATTCACGAATGTCGTGGGTGGTTACTCGACGGTCGGTAATCCGAACCTCCGCCGCGCGAAGATTGATAACTTCGACGCGCGCTGGGAGTGGTTCCTCGGCGGTAATCAAGTGGTCGCGGCCAGCTACTTTTTCAAGAAGTTCAAGGATCCGATCGAGCAGATCTACCGGCCCACGGCTTCCGAGCTCCGGCAGAGCTTCCTGAACGTCGACAGCGCCCGCAACCAGGGTGTGGAACTCGAATGGCGCCAAGGACTGGGACGCTTCAGTAAGTCTCTCCGTGACTTCGGTTTGCAGGCCAATATAACCGTCGTCGATTCGAATGTTACGATTCCAACCGGCCAGTTCGTCCAGCTCACCTCGGCTAACCGTCCGCTGGTTGGCCAGTCCCGCTACATCTTCAATGTGATTGCTGAATGGCAGCGGGCCGCGTTGCGGTCGAACGCACGCTTCTATGTCAATTCCGTCTCCCGCCGCATCACCGACGTCGGCACTTTCGACCTCCCGGATGTCTACCAGGAACGGAATGTGCTCCTCGACTTCGTTTATGAATACAGTGCGAAAGAAAGCGGAAAGTGGAAGCTGCGCTTCAGCGGCGAAAACCTGAACAACAACGTCTACCGGCAGACGCAGGCCAACTTTGTGGTTCGCCGTTTTCAGATTGGTCGTACTTTTACGATCGGCACCAGTTACACGTTTTTCTAACTCCAACAAAGGAAATAATACCGAGCTATGCGAAAGATTACTCTCGCCACCGCGGCGCTGGGACTGCTCAGCACTGGTCTCGCTGCTGCCGAGGGTCCCGTTTTCCGGACCGTCAGCACCAGCCAGGCCGAACGGGAAATCAGTGGATTCACCAGTGTTTCCTCGACCGCAGCGATGTGGGTGTGGGCCGACAAACAGGTCTACCGGCCCGGCGAACAACTCACTGTTCGTTGGACCGTGAAGCCCAATAACGATCTGTATCCGTACACGATCGTGGCCTACCGGCAGAACAACCAGAACGGTGCGAAGTTCTATCTGCCAGCCAACAGCAACGCCACCACCGACTTCTTCGGCAACACCCCGGAACAGGGCTTCCGCATCGTGCGGATCCCAGAAGCGGCCAAGGCCACTGTGGCCACGGTCACCGTTCCCGAAGAGTTCGGCATGCACACGCTGGTTGTGCAGTTGCGCGACTACACCGGTACGCGCCCGGTGAAGACCGCTTACTTCAAATTCAGTGTCGTCCGCGCCACGGTCGACCTGCCGGCCAACATCACCGAAAACCGGACCCTGACTTCCGACAATGCCTACAGCATCCGCGGCATCGTCACCGTCCGCAACAACGCCACGCTCACCATCGAGCCCGGCACGGTAATCATCGGTCAGCCCGGCTCGCAGCCGCCTTCGGTGCTGCTCGTCGCCAACAACGGCAAATTGGTCGCCGAAGGCACGCGCTCCCGCCCGATCATCATGACCTCGTCGCAGCCCATCGGCCGCCGTCAACGCGGCGACTGGGGTGGCCTCGTTATGCTCGGCCAGGCCCCGATCAACGATCCCGCCGGCTTCCTGACCATCGAAGGCCTCCCGGAACTGCCGGAAACCCGTTACGGCGGAACCGATCCGAATCATAGCTGCGGCAGCCTGAAGTATCTTCGTGTCGAGTTTGCCGGCGCCCTCCTGCGGCCCAACGAAGAAACCAACTCCATCACCTGGGGTGCTTGCGGCAAAGGTACTAAGGCCGAATACCTCCAGGCCCACTATGGCCTCGACGATGCCTTTGAATGGTTTGGTGGCACCAACGACGCGAAGTACCTCGTCGGCACCTACACGGCGGACGACTTCCTCGATGGCCAGGTCGGCTGGTCCGGGCGCGTGCAGCACGGTGTGATGGTCGCCAACGACGACCTTTCGAACCGCGGCATCGAGATGGACAACTACGAGCGGAACTTTGCCGCGCGTCCTCTCGGCAGTCCCTCCATGTACAACATCTCCTTCATCGGCGGTGGCGCGCGTGGCTTTGACGAAGCCGACTCACCCTGCCTGTATTTCCGGCGCGGCGCGGGCGGTTCGTACAACAACATGCTCTGCTACAACTGGGTCACCCGTACCTTCGGCGGCGCCAACATTGCCGACAGCATCCAGCCGAACATCGCTGCCGGGAACTTCAAAGTGAATGGAATCCTGTCCTGGAACAGCGGCCTCAACACGACGCCTCCTGCTCCGGCTACCCTGGATGGTCAAGTAGTCGCGGACTTCCGCGCCCTCCTGACGGCTCCCGGCTCGCAGTTCCTCATTGCGGACACCCTGCTTCGCCGCCCGCTGGAACGCTCCGACCCGGACTTCCGGCCTCTCACCGGTTCGCCCATCTATCGCGCCAACTGGATTCAGCCTCCGGACGACGGCTTCTTTGACCAGTGGGCCACGTGGATCGGCGGCTTCGGCGACCACGACTGGACCGAAGAGTGGGCGAACTTCGCTCAGGAACAGGATTTGCAGCAGCCGTAAGCGCGACTGCAAGATAGGCAATACTCTCAGCCCGCGGCTCCGGCCGCGGGTTTTTTTGTGTCTGTTGTTGAAGTTGTCCTCTTCGGACTCTGCTGCTCGTGGCGCTCGCCGAAAGATCCTGATCATTGGCGATTCAAGCACCATCGGATACCCTCCATTCGTATCGCTGGAGAGGCCACCGTCGTCCATTCTAACGAAGACTCCGGTATGACTCCCGCGGTCCCGTTTGTTCGCCCACACTGGCAGCCCGCCACCAATTCCTCGCAGCATCCGAATGGGACTTGTCCGCCTGGCGTCTTCAAGGCCAACCGATACCCTTACCCACAAATCCGAGAAGGGTGTCCGTACCTCTTCCGGGTACGACGCCGGTGTCGACGGAAAAGAATGGCAGATGGCCAAGCGGGACTGGTTGGCAAGCACTCTCCGCCAACCACCTCACGTGGCTTGCCAACTCGTTGCGAGCAGGCCGGATTGGTAGAAGCGTCGATCCTGGGCGCCGCCCAGAACAGGTAGATCCGTCGCTAGATCTTCCTGCCAGTCTCTCCTGTATGGCCTGGGATCGCGTTACACCGCACAATTACGTGAATAGGGGCCTATCCGTCGTGTTTCATAGCGTAGTCATCACCTCGAAGGCGCCTTGCTGCTGATTCGTCATTCACGTGTCACATTCCGGCGGTACCGTTACATTGATGAATCAAAAGGAGGAGGCGCCGCTCATCTACGGGGTTGTCGTCCCGCGATCTTACCCGGCGATCCAATTCCCGATCGGGCTCCTCAACTTTCCTCCCGCGGCGGCGGTCGCGGGCATCCCGATGGCCGACATACTGGCTGGGGTGGCGGGTCTGGTCCGGTTCTGCCACCGGATACGCGTGGATGCCCAGGCCATCTGGTTTCTACCGGGGCCGGGGCCGGCGCCCTTGGGCGCGCAGAGCGCTGGGGCGCAGTTGCTGCCATTTCGATTGACGGCCGAGGAGCTATTGTTCTGCCGCTGGTTCGGCCATTCCTTTTCCGTTGAGTCGGCATACCCGGAACCGGAGGCGTTTGCGGGGTTGAGCGATGGCCACCTTCGCGGGCAGGTTGTTGACCTGTTGAAAAAGTTAAACGGCGACCGCTTGGTGGAGGCCGCCGTTTATCAGAAACTGACCGACATCATCAATCGCGGTTGGGAGGAATCGCCGATAGTTGCGCATCCAGCCAGGGGAGCCAAATGCGTAACGCCGAGCGGCGGGCGATGATCACCTGATTGGTGGTTTGGCCAGCGGCCTTGACGCCCATGGCGATTGCGAGGCGGTCTTCGCCCAGGACGCGCACGCGGACGCTCCACTGGCGGTCCGTATCGCTGGGCCAGTAGTGGGTACGGGACTTCGCATCGGGGAACAGCGCGTCGACGTTGACGGGGATGTGAAAGTTGCGAGTGACGCCGGCGAGCTTGCCGTCCTCTTTGCGGAAGAGCAGAAGATGGGAATGGTCGTGGGCATCGGCGACATCGGTCTGGTAGAACCAGGTGATGAAGCGTGGGTCGGCATCGGCAATTTGAACGGGAGGGCCCAGGCGGCGGGAGAGCTGGGTGGGGGTTTCTTCCAGGGTGTAGCGCAGGAGTTCGGCGGCGGCCAGCGGTGTTTCGGCGCGCAGCAGGGGCGCGGCGATAAGCCACACCCCTGCTGCCAGAAGCAGTCCTTGCATCCTTACTTTCCTACCGTGCGGGGGAGAGCCTTGCTGTTCTGCAGGAGATCAACGAGACGGTCGCCGTCGGTGGTGTCAGTGGAGAGAGCCGCGGCCATCTTGAAGAAGATGTCGGCCTGGTCCATGTAGCCGGTGAAGAGGAAGGCGCCGGGGCCTTCGGCCGAAACCGGGACGCTGGAGCCGGTGTGATCGCCGGTACGGAAGCCGACGGCCAGGCGGCGCAGGCCGGGGCCGCTGTTGGCGGGGTAGCCGGTCTTGGAGTCCATCGGGTAGGCGGTGCTGCCGAAGTAGGTGGAGTAGGTGCTCGACGCCGGGTCGGCCGCCACATTCACGGGCGGGAACGAACCGGGCATCCCGGCGCGGCCACCGTTGTTAGAAGCGCCAGTGCTGGCGTTGATGAAGGGCAAACCGGCACGGGCGTTGGAGTAGGAGTCACCGTAGACGGTGAAGTCCTGGTCGCCGCCGGCGGTCCGGAAGGAGATCTTCTCGGACTTGCTGCGGTTGAAGTACTCAGCATCAGGGGTGTTGCTGACGCCAATGATGTGCATGGATTGATCGTGGTCGGCGGTGACGACGATGAGCGTGTCCTTGCCACCGCGCTTGGCAGCCCAGGAGCGGGCGACGCCGACGGACTTATCCAGTTCAATCGCGTCCCAGATCGTGCCGCCGGCCTGATTGGGGTGGGACTGTTTGTCGATGGACGCGGCTTCCACCATAAGGATGAAGGGCGACTGGGAGAAGCTGGTGGAGAGGATTTCGATGGCTTTGCCGGTCATGACGTCGAGCATGGGCTGATCGGTGAAGCTGCCGAGGTTGGCGACGGGTTCAGAGGCCGGGCGCTGCATGCCGAGTTTGTCGTAGGCGACGTCCATGTTCACGTCGGCGGCGGTGGTGATGCCGTTCGAGTTCGGGGCAGGGTTTGCGGAGCCTTTGAAGAGGCCGATGGTGGGTTGGCCGTAGTTCAACGCTTTGAGGTCAGTGGCGTTGGTGACGTAGCGGTAGCCGAGGGAGCGGAACTCGCCGATGAGGTCACGGCCATCGGGACGGCCGGCGGCGGTGAACGGATCGGTGCCGCCACCGAGTATGACGTCGAAGGCCGGGCGGCCGCCGAGCATGGGGTTTTCACGGTAATGGCGGGCGATTTCCAGGCGACTCTGGCGGAAGCCGACGTAGGCGCCTTGTACGGCGGGAGTGGCATCGGTGACGGCGGCGGTGGTGACGATGCCGGTGCGGTACTGGTAGCGGCGTTTCAGATACTGCCACAGGTTTTCGACACGGGGGTTGTCGTTGATGAAGCCAACGGTGGAGGCATTTTGGAGGCCGTTGAAGCGCCAGCGGCAGTCGTTGCCGTCGGCGAAGGTGTTGACGGCGTTCAGGAAGCTCTTGTTGCCGGTGGCCCAGGCGGTACCGGTGTTGGCGGAGTCGGGGACGATGGAATCGGAGCCGTAGGTCATGGACATGCCGGTGACGGGCATTTTGTCCATTTCGAGCAGGTTGTCGAAGTAGCCTTCGCGGAAGGCGTTTTTGCCGTTGGCATCGAGTGTGGCACGGCCGACGAGACGGGCGGCGTCGCGGTAGGCGGTGCCCAGGGCGTCGCCGATGAAGAGGACGATGTTGCGGCGTTGGTTGGCGGGGAGGTTGAACTCGCGGATGGAGAGGGTGCGGGAGTCGGTGACGGTGGCGCCGTCGGCAGTGAGGCTGACGGTGAGCGGGATGTCGCCGGGGGTCTCAATGGACTGCAGGTTGGCGCGGAGGACGAAGTCCGAAGAGGTATCGCAATCGAGTTCGGTTTTGACGGGGGCGGAGAATTTAGAGGTAAGGTCGACGGTGCCGGCGGTGACCTTCACGTTGGACACGGCTTGCGCGTTGCGGACTTCGATGACGAGGTCGATCAGTTGGCCCTGGAGGAGGCGCGTGCGTTCAGGCAGCGCGAAGCGGACATTCGGCACCGTGGATTGGGCGTAAGAAGAGAGGCCGGCGAGCAGTGTGAATGCGGCCGTTTGGAAGAATCTGGTTGATCTTTGCATAGATTGATTCAGCGTCCAATCTAGCCGTGCTAGATGGCGGCTTCATCACAATCGGCTCAATAGTGCGTTACAGGGTTAACGAGACGTTGGACTCCGTCACGTTTTTCCTGGGGATTGCGCTTTGCAATATAGCGGCGCGCAGAGCGAGGCCGCGAGCAAACGCGAAAACAAGGACTCCCATGGCAAAACGAAAACGACCCACGAAAGCGTCCCAGCAGAACGACCTGATGGATGACATGAAAACCTTCATCCGTACGGAGGGCCTGCGGTATCTGAACGCCCGGAACATCAACTCCATTGGCATCGGCCGGAAGATCAGCGCCAAAGGGCCTAGCGGCGCGGTCTGCATTCAATTCACGGTGGACCGGAAGGCGACGGCGGAACACCTGGAGGGAATGGGCTCCCGGTTCATCCCCGCTCAATTCGTGATCGGCGACCGGATTGTGCCCAGCGATGTCATTGAGCGGCGGTTCCGTCCGGGATGGCGGCCGGTGACGGAGGTGACGTTGGAGAAGGCGGAACGGAAGTCGCGGCAGAAAATTGTGGCGCCGGGGATCAGCATCGGGCACCGGCGGGGAACAGCGGGGACGATCGGGGCTTTGGTGTACGACCGCGCCAACGGGGCTCCGCTGCTGTTGAGCAACTGGCACGTGCTGCAGATGAAGGAGGACGATACGCCGGGTGCGATTGGCGATGAGATCGTGCAGCCTGGCCCGTACGATGACAATCGGGTGTCGGACAACGTGGTGGGGAAGTTGGTGCGGAGCCATCTGGGATTCGCGGGGGACTGCGCGGTGGCGTCCATTGAAGGGCGGGGTTTCCGGCCGGAGGTGTATGGTCTGCAGACTGTGCCGCTGCGGGTTGGGCGGGCGGAGTTGGACGATGTGGTGATGAAGTCGGGCCGGACGACGGAGGTGACACGGGGCATCGTGACGCGCATTGAAGTGCAGACGAAGATGAACTACGGGGAGCGGGAGGAGATCATCGGCGGGTTTGAAATTGGCCCGCATCCCGACGACGATGCGGACCGGGAGATCTCGATGGGCGGGGATTCGGGAGCGGCGTGGATGGCGGTGGATCCCGATACCGGCAAGGCGATCGATGTGATGCTGGGCCTGCATTTCGCGGGGTAGGCATCGGCGGAGCAGCCGGAGTTTGCATTGGCCTGCGCGGCGCATTCGGTGCTGGAGAAACTGGACGTGACCTTGGCGCCGCCGAGTGGGCGCGGGGATGGCGCGGTGGTGGAGCGGGTGATTGGGGGCGACGGGTATGACGTGAACTTCATTGGCGTCGATTTGGATCTTCCGTTGCCGGCGACGCAGAAGATGAAGGACGACTTGATTGGGGCTGACGGCGCCGCGATTGCGAACTACACCCACTTCTCCCTGGCCATCCGCAAATCGAAGCGCATGGCGGCCTTCGTCGGCTGGAACATCGACGGGAACATTACGAAGCCCGATTCCAAAGAGGCCAGTTGGCAGATCGACCCGCGTATTCCGAAAGAGTATCAGCTGGACAACACCATCTACCGTCACACGAAATTCGACCGGGGCCACGTGGCCAAGCGGGAGGACCTGCTGTGGGGCGGGAAGGCGCGTGCCAAGCGGGCGAACGACGATTCGTTCTGCTACACCAACGCGACGCCGCAGCACGAGAACTTCAACCGCCTGGCGCCGGCGCTGTGGAAGTCGCTGGAGGATGAGATCTTCCGGCAGGTTCCCGTTGCTGACCTACGGATTGCGCTGATTGGCGGACCGATCTTCAGCGCGACCGACCGGCAGTTTGTTCCGTCGGCCGCACCGGCGGGATTCCAACCCGTTTCGATTCCGAAGGAGTTTTTCAAGATCGTGGCGTACCGGGATAACGCGAGCGGCGTGAAAGTTCTGGCGTTCCGGTTGTCGCAGGCCGAACTGGTGGCCGGGAAGCTGGAATCGGTGACCGCGGAATCGTTGGACCTGGCGCCGTTTGAGATGTATCAGGTTTCGGTGGCGAACATCGAGGCGGCGACTGGGTTGCGGTTTCCGGCGTTCAAACCCTTCGATACGAAACCGGCGGCGGAGCGAGTGGGGCTGGAGGCGGAGGGTTCGTCCCGCCAGATCCGCCCGATCCGGTCGTTCGGCGACATCGTGCGGTAGGTGGCCAAGTTACGCGGCGAGGCGGGGCTGGCAACCCGCCTCGTTAGCGCACGGGCTGTACGATGATCTCGGGCACGCGACAGGCCTGGCGGGTGACGTCGGCCGAGCAGGCACGGCCCTTCATATCCTTACCGAGACAGACGCGGATTTCGTTCAGAAAGCGACCGGCGCAGGTGACGGAGACGGCTTCCTTGGCCAGGCCGGGGTTGGCGGCGAGGACTTCGTCTTTGATTTTTGCGGGGGAGATGGTGCGCGCGTTTTTGGGGGACTGGAAGGACTTGGGGACCTTGATGCCGCTGAAGGCGGCGCGGGCTTTGCCGAAGTATTCGGCCGCGCTGAGGCCGGTGCAGACGCCGTGCTTGTCCCATTCGTGGCGGATGAGGCGGCGGCTGGGCATGATGTCCATCATCTTTTCGACCAGGGCGTTGGAGAGGGTTTGGGAGGTGGCGCAGAACTGGGGCCAGCCGCGGTCGTATTGCGGCCAGAGGCCATGCAGAATGAACTCGTACTGGCGCTGGCCGCCGCATTGGGTGTTGTCGCGGGCGCCGGCGGGGGAGGAGCAGTACTGCGGGGACCAGGAGAGGGAGAGGAGATAAAAGTCGAATTCGCCGGCTTTTCCGCGGGGTTCGTTTCGCCCCTGGCCGAAGAGCGTCGCCGCCGTCAAAGAAACCAGCAAAATGAATCGCAACATGACCCTACAATGTTAGCTTGAGCGAAGCAGCGATCATCGACGGGATTGCGGCGCGGCTGCGGAAACTGGGGATTGCCCAGGGCAATGGCGTCATTACCGGAATTGGGGACGATTGCGCTATTTTTCGGCAAAAAGGCGCGAAGGCGGACCTGATTTTCACGGCCGATATGATGCACGAGGGGATCCACTTTACGTGGGATGCCGACCCGCGCGATGTGGGGCATGTGGCGCTGACGCGGTCGCTATCGGACTGCGCGGCGATGGGGGCGAGGCCGCTATTTTGCCTGCTTTCGCTGGCGTTTCCGGCGGAGGCGACGCAGTGGGTGGATGGATTCCTGGCGGGGTTCACGAAGCTGGCGGGGAAGTACGGGGTGGTGTTGGCGGGCGGGGACCTTTCGCATACCGCGAAGATTTCCTGCGACGTGACGGTGTGCGGGGAGGTGCCGCGGGGGCGGGCGCTGTTGCGGTCGGCGGCGCGGGCGGGGGAGAGGATCTGCGTGAGCGGATCTTTGGGGAAGGCGGCGCTGGCACTGGATACCCGCGGGCGGTTTGTGCCGCAGGCGCGGTTGGAGTTGGGACAACTGTTGCGGGAGCAGGGCGTGCGGTGCGCGATGGATTTAAGCGACGGGCTGTCGCAGGATTTAACGCGGCTGTGCGTGGCGTCGGGGTGCGGGGCGGAGTTGACGGACGTGCCGATTGCCAGGGGGGCGACGTTGCAGCACGCACTGCACGGCGGGGAGGATTACGAGTTGCTGTTCACGTTGCCGAAGGGCAAGGCCTTGCCGGAGAAGTGCCGGGTGATTGGTGAGATTGTTGCCGGTCCGGCGGGCGCGGTTTTCTATCATGGACAGCGGCTGGAGCCGTTGGGCTGGGACCACTTTCGACCTGTATGACACCACATATTGTTCCCGATTTGATTGAGGCGTTCCGGCGCTCGAAGACGATGTTCGCGGCGCTGGAGTTGGGTGTATTTGAAGCGACGCCGACGACGGCGGCGGCCTTTGCGGCGCGGGCCGGGGCTGATGGGCGGGCGGTGGAGTTACTGCTGGATGCGTGTGTGGCGCTGGGGCTGTTGACGAAGGCCGATGGCGTTTATGGGAACACGGAGGAGGCGGAGCGGTATTTGAAACGCGACAGCCCGGACACGCTGGCGGGGTATACGTTGTATTCGTCGAATGTCCTATGGAAGCTGTGGGATCATCTGCCGGACGCGGTGCGGGAGGGGACGCACCGGTGGCCGCAGGCGTTTGGGATGCAGGGTCCGATCTTCAGCCATTTTTTTAAGACCGATGAGGCGATGCGCACGTTTTTGACGGGGCTGCATGGGTTTGGCATGCTGAGTTCACCGCAGGCGATTGCGGCGCACGACCTGAGCGGAGTGCGGCATTTTGTGGACCTGGGTGGCGGCACGGGGCATTTGGCGCTCGCGTTTCTGGACCGGTATCCGGGGGCGAGGGCCACGGTGTTCGACCTGCCGCAGGTGGTGCCGTTGACGCGGGAGATCACGGGCGGGCGGGTGGCCACGATGGCGGGGGACTTCTTTGCGGACACGCTGCCGGAGGCCGATTGCTACGCGGTGGCGCGGATTCTGCACGACTGGTCGGAGCCGAAGATCCACGCGCTGCTGGCCAAGATCTACGCGGCGCTGCCCGAGGGTGGGCTGCTGCTGATCTGCGAGATGCTGGTGAACGAAGCGCGGACGGGGCCGACGCGGGCGTTGATGCAATCGTTGAATATGCTGACGTGCACGGAGGGGCAGGAGCGCACGGCGGCGGAGTACGACGCGCTGTGCAAAGCCGCGGGTTTCCGGGAGACGCGCGCCGTTGTGACGGGAGCGCCCGTCGATGCCGTGCTTGCCGTAAAATAACCGAGGAACTTCATGTCAGTCACTATCGAAAAACAGGAATGGAAGGGCTGGCCGAACTGCTGGCGCCTGGCCAATGGAACGGTTGAGCTGATCGTCACGCAGGACATTGGGCCGCGCGTGATGCGGTACGGTTTTTCGGGCGAACAGAACCTGTTCAAGGAGTTCACCGACGAGCTGGGGAAGTCCGGCGAACCGACCTGGGTGCTGCGCGGCGGGCACCGGCTTTGGAAAGGCCCGGAGGACCGGTATGCGACGTATGCGCTGGACAACTCGCCGATTGAAATTGCGACGTCGGAAGATACGCTGACCGCGACGCAGATGGTGGAGCCGGAGACGGGGCTGCAGAAGCAGATTGAGCTGCAATTGGCGGAGAGTGGCACCGAAGTCACGGTGAAGCACACGATCTGGAACCGGGGGCTGTTGCCTGTGGAGATCGCTGCGTGGACGCCGACGGTTATGGCGCCAACGGGACTGGGCGTGACCGGATTTCCGCCGCGCGGGACGCATCCGGAAGATCTGCCGCCGACGAATCCGCTGATCATGTGGGCGTTTACGGACCTGACCGACCGGCGCTGGAAGTTCACTAAGAAGTACCTGACGCTGCAGCAGGAGACCGACAATCGCAGCCCGCAGAAGCTGGGGCATTGGAACGCGCATACGTTTGGGGCTTATTTCCTGAACGGGGATGTGTTTTTGAAGGAGTATTTTCCGACGCCGGGGATGCAGCATCCGGAGTTTGGCGCATCGTTTGAGATCTTCACGAACCAGGACTTCCTGGAGCTGGAAACGATGGGGCCGTTCACCAAGTTGGCCAAGGACGAGTGCCTGACGCACATCGAATATTGGAGCTTGCACAAGGCCACGTTGGAAGCGGTGACGGATGACGCGTTGGACGCGGCGTTGCTGCCGTTGTTGAAGAAATGACGCGGCGGCATTTTCTCGGGGCCGCGGCTGGCGCGGCGGCTCCGGCGAAACCGCAGGACCTGATCATCGTGCTGTGCGACGACCTGGGGTATGGTGACCTGGGCTGCTTCGGCCATCCGACGATCAGGACGCCGAACCTGGATGCGTTTGCTCGGCAGGGGATGAAGTTTACCGATGCCTACGCGGCGGCGCCCGTGTGCAGCCCGTCGCGGTGCGGGATGCTTTCCGGCCGCACGCCGTACCGGTTGGGCGTTTATGACTGGATTCCGCCGGGGTCCGACATGCACCTGCGGCGGGACGAGGTGAGCTTTGCCCGCATGCTGCGGGACCAGGGCTATGCGACTTGCCATTCCGGGAAGTGGCACGCAAATGGGAAGTTCAATTCGCCGGAGCAGCCGCAGCCGGGCGACCACGGTTTCGACCACTGGTTTAGCACACAGAACAACGCGGGGCCATCGCACGAGAATCCGAACAACTTTGTCCGGAATGGGCAGAAGGTTGGCCCCTTGCAGGGCTATTCCAGCCAGGTGGTGGTGGACGAGGCCCTGGCGTGGATGAAGACGGTGCCGAAACAGAAACCGATCAACCTGTTCCTGTGCTTCCATTCGCCGCACGAGCCAGTTGCGACCAGCCCCGCGTTTGTGGATCGCTATCCAAGCGCGAAGAAGGCCGGCGAGGCGCTGTACTATGGCAACGTCACGGAGCTGGACTATCATTTTGGGCGGTTTCTGGAGGGGTTGGAGGCGGCCGGCCGTGGCGATGCGCTGGTGATTTTCACGAGTGACAATGGGCCGGAGACGCTGTTACGGTATCCGGGAAGTTGGCGGAGCCATGGGTCGGCCGCGCCGCTGCGGAGTATGAAGCTGAGCCTGTACGAAGGCGGCTACCGGGTGCCGGCGATGGTGCGCTGGCCGGGTCATATCAAGCCTGGCACGCAGACGAGCGAACCGATCTGCGGCGTGGATTTTCTGCCGACGTTTGCACAGATCGCGCACGCGCCGCTGCCCGCGAAACCGATGGACGGCACAAGCATTTTGTCCGCGTTCCAAGGCAAAAAGGTGAACCGGGAAAAGCCGCTGCACTGGCACTACTTCAACGCGTTGGACGCGCCGCGCGCAACGTTGCGCGACGGCGATTGGAAGGTGACCGGCGCCTGGAATAAGGACGCGCCGAAGCCTTCGGTCTCCGGTTTCAAGCTGGAGCAATTGGCGGAGTTCAGGGCCCGGCCGCTGGAGGTTTTCGAACTCTTCAACCTCCGGACGGACAAAGCCGAAACCACGGACCTGGCCGCCAAACAACCCAAGCGTCTGGCCGCGATGCGCGAGAAACTGATCCAAGCCCACAAGGACGTATGTTAGACCGCCGCCAATTTCTATTCAGCTCCGTTGCTGCCTTTGCGCAACCGAAACGCCGCCCGAACGTGTTGTTCATTGCCACCGACGATATGAACAATGCCCTGGGTTGCTACGGCCACCCAGTGGTGAAGACACCGAACCTGGACCGCCTCGCCGCACGCGGGGTTCGTTTCGACAGGGCGTACTGCCAGTTCGCGTTTTGCAGTCCATCGCGGTCGTCGGTGATGACCGGCCTGGGGCCGGATACGACCAAGGTCTACAATCTGCAGAAGCATTTTCGGGAAGCCGTGCCGAACGTGGTTACGATCTCGCAGGCATTTCAGAAGAATGGCTACTTCGCGGCACGTGTTGGGAAGATCTACCATTACGGCAACCCAGGCGACATTGGGACGAACGGGCTGGATGACGCGCCGAGCTGGAATCATCGGGTGAACCCGAAGGGGATCGACAAGGCGGAAGAACCGAAGCTGACCAACCATACGCCAGAGCGGAAGAACCCGGGTTCCGCATTGGCCTTCTATGCCAGCCCGGCGCGGGACGAAGAGCACACCGACGGGATGGTGGCCGCTGAGACGATCAAGCTGTTGGAGCAGAACAAAGACAAGCCGTTCTTCCTGGCCGCCGGGTTCTTCCGGCCGCACTGCCCGTTCATTGCGCCAAAGAAGTACTTCGACATGTACCCGGCGGAGAAGATGGAACCGGTGCCGCTGGGGGCGTCGGAGATGGACATTGCCCCGCCGTGGGCGTACTGGACGACGCCGGGCAACTGGAACATGACGCGCCGCCAGACGCAGGAAGTGCTGCAGGCTTACTACGCATCTATCTCGTTTGTGGACGCCAACGTAGGGAAGTTGCTGGACGCGCTGGACCGGCTGCGGCTGACGGAGAACACGATCGTCGTCTTTTGGTCCGACCACGGATACGGCAACGGCGAACACGGCCAGTGGATGAAGCAGACGGTGTTTGAAGCGGCCACGCGGATGCCGCTGATCTTTGCCGCGCCGATGGCCAAGGCGCGGGGGAAGGGTTGCCCGCGCACGGTGGAGTTATTGGATCTGTACCCGACGCTGGCCGACCTTTGCGGGTTGAAAGACGTGCCAGGGAACCTGCACGGCAAGAGTCTGCGCCCGCTGCTGGATAACCCGGGGGCGAAGTGGGACCGTCCGGCTGTTAGCCAGGTGAGCCGGGCGCAAAAGCGTATGGGCTACACAATTCGCACAGAGCGGCATCGCTACACCGACTGGGGCGAAGCCGAGGAGCTGTACGATTACAAGACCGATCCCAAAGAGATCCGGAATCTGGCGAAGGATCCCAAGCACGCCAAGCTGAAGGCGGAACTAAAGGCCCGCCTGACCGCTATTACGACGTCCAGGGGACGGGCCTGATATGAACCGTCGCCAATTTCTTTCCGTCCTCGCGGCGGCGCCGCTGGTAGCCGCGGCATCCAAGCCGAATATCGTGCTGATCGTTGGGGACGACCTGGGGTATGCGGATCTTGGCTCCTACGGCGGCAAGGAGATTCCGACGCCTCACCTGGATTCGATTGCGCGGAATGGCGTGCGGTTCACGGATGGCTACGTGAGTTGCCCGTATTGCAGCCCGACGCGGGCCGGACTGATGACGGGCCGCTACCAGACGCACTTTGGCCATGAGTTTAATCCTGGCCCGGCCGAGCAGGCGGTTGAGAACTTTGGTTTACCGCTGACCGAGACGGCGATGCCGAAGCGGCTGAAGGACCTGGGCTACAAGACGGGGATGTTCGGGAAGTGGCACTTGGGCTACAAGCCCGCCTACCATCCGCAGCAGCGCGGTTTTGACGAGTATTTCGGTTTCCTGGGCGGCGCGCACAGCTACATTGACGCCGAGGCTGACCCGGCAAATCCCATATTCCGCGGGACCGCGAAGGTGCCGCGGGTGGACTATACGACCGACCAGTTTGCCGCCGAGGCGGCCGGATTTATAGAGCGCAACAAGGCGAAGCCGTTCTTTGTGTACCTGCCCTTTAACGCTGTACATGCTCCGTTGCAGGCACTGCAGAAGTACGAAGACCGCTTTGCGGGGAAGATCGCCGACCCGCGCCGGAAGACATTCGCCGCCATGCTATCGGCGATGGATGACGGAGTGGGGCTGATCCTGAAGACATTGGAAAAGCACAAGCTGACTGGAAATACTCTGCTGGTCTTTCACAGTGACAACGGCGGGCCCACCGCTGGCAATACGTCAAAAAATGACCCCTTGCGCGGATTCAAGGCGCAGGTTTACGAGGGCGGAATTCGCGTGCCGTTTCTCATGCAATGGCCCGGGCGGATTCCGAAGGGGACGGTCTATGGGAATCCTGTGATTGCGTTGGATCTGTTGCCGACGTTCGTGGCGGCTGCCGCCGGCGCGCCAGCGGTGGACTGGAATCTGGATGGAGTGAACCTGCTGCCGTTTTTGAGCGGGAAGGACAAGGGTGTGCCGCATAGCCAGCTCTATTGGCGTTTTGGGCAGCAATGGGCCATGCGGGATGGCGACTGGAAGCTGCTCTCGATGGGCGGGGCTCCGGCGCTTTATCACCTGAAGACGGACATCGGGGAGACGAGGGATCTATCCCACACCGAGTCGGCGCGGACGGAGAAGATGGGGGCGGCGTGGGAGGACTGGAACAAGCGTAATTTGCCCGCGCTTTGGACGCCGCGACAGAATCCGGCGCAGAAGAAGAAAAAAAAGCGGCGACCGGCGTAGGCCGCTCGCCGCAGCGCACGTTCCGTACGGGTTCCCGGCGATTACCCATGCAGGCGCAGGTAGCGCAATTCACGTTCGGCCAGGAACCAATCCACTTCCGGTGAGCCGATCGGGCAACCGCGCACGCGCCAAAAGTGATTGGCGAGAGCTGCGACGGCTTCCTTCGCCAAACGGGGCGATTCCTGCGCATGGGCGGCATAGCTTCGTTGATGAATCACGGTGGCGTTTTCCAAATGTTGATAGGATGCAGCGGACATTCATGGTCTCCTTCTCCTGCTCTCTAATGCACGGAGAGGGCCACTCCGCTACTCGGGGGTTTTGGGGCCCGCGGACTGACCATTGGAGACCACTTGACCGCATCGTGTCGCCGGTGAGCCCGCGAATAACAGGCAGGCCGGAATGGGCCTTCACCTGCAATGAATCCGGTTGTGATGAAAGCAACCTTCGCGGGCGGCGGCATCGGCTCCATGGCCGGGGCCGCGTTTTTGATTCGGGACGGCGGGATGGCTGGCGCGCAAATCCAGATACTGGAAGCGGCCCCGGTGCTGGGCGGGAGCCTGGACGGCGCGGGCGATGCGGCGCGCGGCTATTCGCTCCGCGGCGGACGCATGTTGACCACCGACAACTACGAATGCACATGGGACCTCTTCAAGACCATCCCATCGCTCCACAACGCGGGGCAGACGGTGTATGAGGAGACGCTGGCGTTCAACGAACAGCACGTTGCGCACTCGATGGCGCGGCTGGTGAACCGGCACCGCGCCAAGCTGCCGGTGGCTTCGATGGGCTTTTCCATGCACGACCGCGTGGAGTTGTTGAAGCTGACGCAGGCGAGCGAAGCAGACCTTGGCGCAAGCCGGATTACCGACTGTCTGTCGCCGGGCTTTTTTGAGACGCCGTTCTGGTTCATGTGGTCGACGACGTTTGCCTTCCAGCCGTGGCATAGCGCAGTGGAATTTAAGCGCTATTTGTTGCGGTTTATGCTTGAATTCTCACGCATTGAGACGCTGGCCGGGGTGAAGCGGACCATCTACAACCAGTACGATTCGCTGGTGGCGCCGCTGCAGGCGTGGCTAGTTTCGCAGGGGGTGCGGATTGTCACCGATTGCGTGGTGACCGATCTGGCGCACACGGGCGGGGCGGGCGAGTTCCGAGTGACGGGGATTCATTGCCGGCGGCAGGGGACGAATGAGGTGATCGACGTCGAGGACGGGGATCTGGTGTTCTTGCAGAACGGTTCGATGACGGACGCATCGAGTGTTGGCTCGATGACGGCGCCACCCCCGCAGCGGACGAAGGCGGATTGCAATAGCTGGTCGGTGTGGGAGCGGCTGGCAGCGGGGCGGCCGGAGTTCGGGCAGCCGGCGGTGTTTAATAGCTGCATTGCGCAGTCGTACTGGGAGTCGTTCACGGTGACGCTGTTGGACACTTCGTTTTTCGACCAGATGATCGAGTTCAGCGGAAATCAGCCGGGGACGGGTGGGCTGGTGACGTTCAAAGATTCCAACTGGATGATGTCGATCGTGATCGCCGCGCAGCCGCACTTCCGGAACCAGCCGGCGGATGTGCAGGTGTTCTGGGGGTACGCACTGTTCCCGGATCGCATTGGGAACTATGTGGCGAAGCCCATGGCTGATTGCAACGGGGAAGAGATTCTGCGCGAGCTGTGCGGGCACCTGCGGTTCAACCTGGAGACCGTGGCCCGGGCCAATTGCATTCCTTGCCGGATGCCGTACTTGACGAGTATGTTCATGCCGCGGATCGCGGGAGACAGGCCGCTGCCGGTGCCGGCGGGGTCGCGAAATTTCGGGTTTATCAGCCAGTTTGTGGAGATCCCGGACGATGTTGTTTTCACGGTGGAATACTCCGTGCGTGCGGCGCAGATGGCGGTGTATCAACTGCTGGGGATCACACGCGCGGTGCCGCCGGTGTCGCAACACGCGCAAACGTTGCACGCGCAATTTGACGCGTTGGTCAAATCCTTTCAATAAACGGAGAACATGATGACTATCCTGACAAGCCGGGAGATCCGGTTGGCCTCCCGCCCTGAGGGCGTGCCGGTGGCCGCGAACTTTACGATGGCTCGTATGGAGTTGCCGCCTTTGGAAGAGCACCAGGTGCTGGTGCGAAACACCTTCATTTCCGTAGACCCGTACATGCGCGGGCGGATGAAGGAGGGCGCCTCGTACGTGCCGCCGTTCGTGATTGGAGAGGCGATGGAGGGCGGGGCCGTGGGATCGGTGGTGGAAAGCCGGTCGGCGCTGTTCGCCGCCGGGGACGCTGTGACTTCGCGATTCGGATGGCGGGAGGCGTTCGTTGCCGGGCCGAAGGAATTGCACAAGGTGGCGGAGCCGACCTCGGTGTATTTGGGCGCGCTGGGCATGACGGGGATGACGGCGTGGGCGGGGCTGAACCTGGTGGATGTGAAGGCTGGGGATGTTATCTATATCTCCGGCGCGGCGGGCGCGGTGGGCAGTATGGCGGGGCAGTTGGCGAAGCTGCGGGGCTGCCGGGTGATTGGGTCCGCGGGGAGTGATGAGAAGGTGAAGTTCTTGCTGGAGGAGTGCGGGTTCGACGCCGCATTCAACTACCGGAGCGGGCCGTTGCTGCACCAGATTCAACTGGCGGCGCCGGAGGGGATTGATGTCTATTTCGACAACGTCGGAGGCGGGTCGCTGGAGGCGGCGCTGGACGCTCTGCGGGTGCATGGGCGGATTATTGCCTGTGGCGGGATCTCCAGTTACAACAATGAAGGGCCGCCGCAGGGGCCGTATAACCTGTTCAACGTGACGACGAAGCGGCTGACGATGAAGGGGCTGATCGTGGGGGATTCGATTGGCAGGTTGGGAGAGTTTGAGCGGGAGGTGGGCGGGTATCTGCGCGCGGGGAAGATCAAGGCGCGCGAAACGGTAGCCGAGGGAATTGAGCAGGCGGTGCCGGCGTTCATCGGGCTGTTTGAAGGCGGGAACGTGGGCAAGATGGTGGTGCGCGTCTCGTAGGGCTACTTGTAGTAGGAGACGATTCCGACGCCTTCTTTGGCCGCGCTCAGTGCGATGATGCCGACGTAGGCGGGGCGGAGGTGGAAGCGTTCGATGAGGTACATCTGCACGCGGGCGGCGCGGCGGCGGCCTGTTAGATATTGCTGGGACGGTACGCCGGTGCCGGAGTACCCTTCGATCATCAGCGGGCCATTGCGGGGGAGTTGGAGGATCTCGGTCATGGCCGCGTCCAGCTTTGTCTTGCCGGCGGGGCTGAGGGTTTCCAGGCCCTTGGCGTCGGTTTGGAACAGCTCCGTGGTTGTGAGCCAGATGGGGTGCTTTTTGAATCCCTTTCCGAAAGACGGCTTCTGGTACTCGGGGGCGGTGAGCGCGCCGAGATCGTAGAATCCCCGCCGCTTGAAGAAGCCGCGGAAGAAGAAGTTATGCTTCAACGCCTCGGTGTTATCGGAGAGGTCGGACATGGCTTCGTGGGCGTCGGCTAAGGTTCGCTGGAGGTTTTCGCCAACGCCGCCTTCACCGGCGTCGGATTGGAATTTCTCTACGGCGTCTTTCACCTGCGCGGTGATGTGTTGGAGGTTCTTGACGGCCTTCTGGACCTCGGGAACGATATCGCTATCCTCCACCTTCTTCACTACCTTCTTCACGTCGACGGTGGCTTCCTGCACATTGTCGACGCTGCGGTGGAGGCTGGCGGCCATTTCCTTGTCCTTGAAGAGCGCTCCCACGGCGCCTTGGCCCTCCTGCACGCCGTCGATGATTTCGTTCAGATTGGCGCTGATTTTGTTGGCCGAGGCGAGGATGCCATTCACTTCCGGGGTGGCATGTTTGATGAGCTTGTCGGCACTGTGGGCGGCGGCTTCGATCTGGGCGACGGCGAGGAGGACCGGCGCTTTCACCTCTTCGAGGATGACGTTCACTTTCTTGACGACGCCGTTGACCTGGTCGATGAGGTCGCCCCAGTCGAAGGGTTCGGTGGAGGGGAGCCGGGCGCCATTCTGCGCCAATTGGGCGGAGGAGGTGCCAGCGTCGATCTGCAGAAATTTATTGCCGAGGAGGCCATCGGTTTGGATGGAGGCGATGGAATCCTGGCGGACGATGGGGTGGAGTTTTTCGACAATGCGGAGGTGGACGCGGAACTTGTCTTCCGGGCGGGCGGGTACGTCGATGCGGGTGACGGTGCCGGCATCCATGCCGGCGACGCGGACCTTGCTGCCGTTCTGGATGCCGGTGATTTTGGCGAAGTCGGTGTAGGCGTCGAAGGATTTGGTGAAGAGCTGGATGTTGTTCCCGATCAGGAAGAGGCCGATGCCGAAGAGCAGGAGGCAGGCTCCGACGAAAATGCCGACGATGAGTTTTTTGGTGGTTTCCATATCTAACCTGCCTGCTGGGACTTCATGAATTCGCGAACGATATCGTGTTCGCTGTGGGCGAGTTCCTCGGGGGTGCCCTCGGCGATGAGGTGGCCGTCATCGAGGAAACCGAGGCGCGTGGCGAGCCGGCGCGCGCTGGGGATGTTGTGGGTGACAACGACGAGCGTGGCGTGCTGGTTGGTGTGGAGATCGATCAAGAGCTGATCGATTTCGTTGGAGGTGATGGGGTCGAGGCCGGCGCTGGGCTCGTCGATGAGGAGGATGGCGGGCTCCATGGCGAGGGCGCGGGCGAGGCCGGCGCGTTTGCGCATGCCGCCAGAGAGGGCGCCTGGCATGGTCTGGAACTCTTTGGCGAGACCGACCTTTTCGAGGATGGCGGTGGCCTGGTCGCGAATTTCGCCATCGGGCTTGTTGGTGTGGCGGCGGAGGGGGAAGGCGACATTTTCGCCGACGGACAGGGAGTCGAACAGGGCGGCGCTTTGGAAGAGAAAACCGATGTGTTTGCGGATGGGGGCGAGCGCGTTGCTGTCGCGGCCGGTGATGTCGTCGCCGTTGACGAGGATGGCGCCGGCGTCGGCTTTGAGCAGGCCGCAGATGAGTTTGAGGGTGACGCTTTTGCCGGAACCGCTGCGGCCAAGCAGGACGTAGGCGCCGCCGGTGGGGACGGCAAAAGAGATGTCCTTCAGGACTTCGCGCGGGCCGAAGGACTTGGAGACGCCGTTGAAGGTGATTGCATCGCTCATGCGCCACCAACGGGGAAGAGAAAGGCGATGAACTTGACGAGGACGACGTTGACGACGATGAGGAAGATGGACGAGAGGACGACGCTTTGGGTGGAGGCGCGGCCGACGCCTTCGGCGCCTCCGGATGCGTTGTAGCCGAGGTAGGCGGAGGTGGTGCCGATGAGGAAGCCGAAGACCATGGTTTTGGCGGTGGGGGGGATGAAGTCGGAGAAGGCGAGGCTGCCGAAAGCGGCGTGGAAGTAGTAAGGGAAGGACATGCCGGAGATCGTGGCTTCGGCGAAGAAGCCGCCCAGGAGACCGGAGAAATTCATGAGTACCGTCAGCAGGGGGAGGGCGACGACGCAGGCCAGCACGCGGGTGGCGACGAGGTAGTGGAAGGAATTGACGGCGAGTGACTCCAGGGCGTCAATCTGTTCGGTGACGCGCATGCCGCCGAGCTCGGCGCCGATGCCGGCGCCGACGCGACCAGAGATGAGGAGCCCGGTGACAAGGGGCCCGGTTTCTTTGACAAGGGCGAAGGCGAGCGCGGTTGGGATCATGGACTCGGCGCCGAAGCGCTCCAGCGTGGCACGGGTGTGCATGGAGAGGACGGAGCCTACCGCGAGACCGGAGAGGACGATGAGGGGGGCCGATTGCCAACCGATCTGGTAGGTTTGGCGGAGGATTTCCGTCCATTCGAAGGGACGCTGGAAGCATTCGCGGATGGCCTGGGCGGCGAAGAGGCAGAGGCCGCCGAACCACTCGATGGGCGCGGCGATACTCTCCATGAAGGACTGGAGGACGGAGGGTGGCGGCGGCTGTGTTGTGGCGATTGGCATAGCCGCCATTTTTGAATGCAGGTGGACCGCCAATAGGAATTGACGCCAGTCAGAGGTCAACGCCGACGGGGCGGCGTCGTGGCGTCAGGCGGCGAAATATGGTCACGCCGGCTGCAGGATTGAACTCCGCCTCAAGCGTTGCCGGAGTCCCGGAAGCAGGCCAGCAGGGTGCCACCGGACCCGGCCCAGGTTGTGAGCACCGTGGCCACGAATGCAATCGGGAAGAGCAGGCCGCCCAGGAAGAGTTGCACCACCTTACCACTGGAACTCAAGGCGACGGGGCGGCCGGTCAACATCTCGAAGAGTATGTTGGGCTCGGTGAATACCATATTCAGCGCGCTCTGCATCCAGCCGAAGACGTCGTATTCGGCTTCGTGGTGCCACATTCGTTTGAGGGTGAAGCCGTTTGCCTTGGCGGTGGCGACGAGGGAGGCTTCGCTGAAATGTTGCAGGTGGCGGGGGACATCAACGGCGAACCAGTATTTGCCGAAGACGCGGGCCTGGGCACCTGCGGCGTTGGGTACGGCGATCATGAGGATTCCGCCGGGGGTAAGCATCTGGCGCAGATCGTGCAGCGCGACGATGGGGTCCGGGAAGTGTTCCAGGCTGTGCCACATGGTGATGCAGCCGAACGGACCTTCTTTGCGAGCGGCTTCCGTGGTTTCGTAGACGGTGATGGTGGAATCCAGCATCTCCTTGGGGTTGAGTTCGGTCCCGTAGACCTTCCAGCCTTCCCGTTTGGCGGCGGTGAGGAAGGAGCCGTCGCCGCAGCCGAGGTCGAGAATCTTCCCGGGTTTCCCTGGGTGGAAGGCCTGGCTGACAACGCGCATGCGGCGCCAGGCGCACCAGCGGGCGGTGAAGGAGTGGCGCCCGCCATAGTAGCGTTCGCCATAGTATTTTCCAATGTCTTCGGGCGTGGGGCTGGTTTGCCCGTGGCCACATTTCCGGCAGCCAAGAACGGTAAATCGTTCTTTGGACAGCGGGTCCAGGGCGCCGGAGAGACGAATCGCGGCTGTGTTGCCGCACACATTGCAGAGCAGATCCTTCTTGCTTACCGATTCAACCATCGCACCAAAAGGTAACACACTATGCCGAGTTCCTTGGAATTTTGGCAGCAGCCAGTTAGCCGACCGGCAGCTTGACGTGGAAGACGGCGCCCTTCGGCGCTCCCTGTGTGGCCCAGATCTCGCCGCCGTGATCCATGACCGTTTCCTTGCTTAACGCCAGTCCCAATCCCAGACCGTTGCGCTTGCCGAAACTGGAGAAGGGCTGGAAGAGTTCGGATTGGATCTCTTTGGCGATGCCGGGGCCCTGGTCGGCAACGGTGATGTGCATGTGGCCATTTTCACGCACGCCGCGGATAGCTACCGTGCCGCCGTTGGGCATGACTTCGACGGCATTGGCGATGAGGTTCACGAACACTCGTTCCATGCGCGTCCGCTCCACGGTAGCTTCCATTTCTTCGGGGACTTCGACGGAGAACTGGATATGGGAAGACGCTCCTTCCTGGCTGAGCACGGCGGTTTGGACGAGGTCGAGCATGTTGCAGGTTTCGCGCTCGCCTTTCGTGCCTTTCGAGGCGTCGAGCAGTTCCTGCAGCATCTCCAGAATGCGGCGGGAGGCGTTGTAAATGTTCACCGCGAGCCGTTTGCTATGGGCCGGGGGGAGATCGCTATCCACCATCATCTCGGCGCCGGAGTAGATGGCGGCAAGCGGGTTGCGGAGATCGTGGACGATGCTGGACGCCAGGCGGCCGACGGTGGAGATGCGCTCGTGGCGGATGAGATCGCGCTGGGCTTCTTCGAGCGAGCCCGCCATCTGGTTGAACGTCGCGGCCAGGCGGCCGAACTCGTCGCCAGTGTTGGCGAAGACTTCGGGGATGCGGTGTTTCAGGTGTTGCTTGCCGAGTTCGGAGGCGGCGCGGTCGAGCTCGGAGATGGGGCGGACGATTCGATTGGCGAGGATGTAGCCGAGCAGGAGACTCAAGATCAGCGCAACGGCCCAGATGAGCAGAAGATCGCGGCGCAGGCGGGCGAGGCGCTGGCCGGCGGCGCCGAAGGTACGGGCGATGGTGAGCTTGCCGACGGGCGCGCCGTCGAGGCCGGGAATGTCGCGCACGATGCGGGCGTCGTCTTCGGAGACCTGGGCGACCGTGGAGGCAAAGCGGGTGTCCTTGCCGGCGAAGACGAAGTCACTGCCGCCGGTGGATTGTTTGAGCGATGCGGCCAAGCTGTCGGTGACGGGGTAACCGGCGACCAGGACGCTGATGAGCGCGGGGCCGCGGACGCTGTCGACAAAAACGGGCGTGAGGACCAGGCGGAAGAGCATGCCTTCCTGGACGTGATAGCCGGAGACCTGGCGGGGGGCGGATGGGACCACGGCGGTTTCCACTGGCCAGCGTTGGAGCATGGGTGTGCCGGAGAGCACGGCGATGGTGTTGCCGCGCGGGTCGGCGACGATGAGGAACGTCGACTCCTTCAGCGTGGGGCTGAGGTACGAGCCGAGCTCGGTAGCGGAGTCGCGAATGGTGGCCGGGTCCCCCGTGCCGAAGGCGGCGCGGACGTTGGGGAGGCTGGAAAGCAGGAGCGCGGCGGAGCCGATCATCTCCTGGCGCGCCTTCAGCACCGACTCGTAGGCCTGAAAGCCGGCCTGGACCTCCTCTTCAAGAGAAAGGGTGGCGCTTTCGACAGCATGGCGTTGCAGCATGTATCCGGCCACGCCGAAGAGTCCGGTCACGATACCGAACACGGAGAGCCAGATCTTCCACCGCAGGGGCATTGCTTAACTACTTCTTTCCGGGATACGGTCCATTCTCCGCGGGCACGGGCGGATAATCGGCGCCGTGCTTGTTCTTGTGACCCACTTCCAGATATCCGGTCTCGGAGATTTTGACCGCTCCCAGATCCTGGTCTCCACCCACCGTCACGCGACGCTCCAAAGCGGCCAGCGTCTTTTCCGTAGCGCGCTCGTGGAACACCTTCAACGTATACTCCCCGGCCGGAACATTGTCGATCCGAAACACTCCGCTCGCTACCGAGGTCGAGAAAAACGGGCTGGGTACTACCACGATAACCGCGCTCATCTGCGCATGGATGTTACAAAACACACGAACCACGCCGGAACGGCGAAAAGTTATCTTTTGTGACGTGCCGGGGGCATAGAGACCGGTGTCGAAGGGCTGGCCGGAGAAGTTGGAAAAGGCGTTGTGGAAGATGGGGTCGTGGTTGGGGAAGTCGACCTGGGAACCGGCGGGAATGGCCAGGACGTGGGGCAGAAAGCGCTTGTTGCGCTGGTCGAGGATGAATTTGCCCGGAGTCGTTGCGGCCGGGCCATTGACGGGTTCGAGCCAGACGACGACGCCCTCGGCGGACCCTTTCTTCTTCGCGTCGAGCAACTCCACTTTGCCTTGCAGGGCAGCGCCGGAGAGGGCGGCGGCGGCGGCGAGGCTAAAACAGATAAGCGATGGAAAGGTCATAGCGATTCATGCGGCGGTTGACGGTCCCGACGTAGTTGGAGCGAATTTGAAGGCCTTCGAAGGTGAGCACGACGTTGGGCGCCATCCGGTACATGACGTTGGCGCCGGCGTTGCGGTTGCGGCCGTTCTGGCCGCGGTTGAGGTCGCTGTCGCGGTCGTCATGAATGCCGGCGAACCCATTGAAAGTGATGCGGCTGGTGGCGGCTACCGAGATCTGCGCCCAGCCGCCGGTGGAATGAACGGTGGTGGCGAAGCCGTTGGCGGCGATGCGGAAGGACTGGCGCAGAGAACCCAGGTGGTGGACGTTTTCCCCGTTGAAGAAGGTACCGGTGAGGGTGAGCTTGGAGAGAGGGGTGACTAACCAATCGGCGGAGACGATGCGGGAAGGGAGGCTCTGGGATCCGACGCGGGATTCGGACATGTGGGTGCCAACGCCGATTTCAAAGCTGCGATCGCCGGCGAAGGATTTGGCGGCGGCGGCCCGGAGTTCCAGGCTGGGACGGCGGCGGCTACTCAACAAATTCGTCGGGGCGCCGGTGGAATCCTCGTTGGTCTGCATGACGGCGGCCTGTCCCTTGAACCAGCCGGCGCGCTGTTCAAAGCGGACCTGCGGCTGCCAGCGCCAGAGGTTGCCGGCACTGGTAAGCGGGGTGATGCCGATGTAGGCCATGGAGTTGGGATTGTGCGGCGAAATCAGCGGTTTCATCAGCCCGAGCGAGACGGAGCGGGAGGCCCAGTCGACGGTGAAATCGGCGGTGCGGATGCGAAAGGGAGTGGTGGCGCCTTCGGTGTTGCCGTCCCAGAAGTCCATCATCAGGGACCCGGAGATCTTGCCGCCCCAAAGCGTCTGGGGGCCGTGATAGCGGAGGCCGATGATGGATTGGCGGACGGTGGCGCCGCCGGCGGCGCGGCCGGGGCTGGCGGCGGCGGTGGTGGGTACGTCGATTGAGTTGGCGCCTTTGGTGTTGTAGAAAGTTTGGAAGAGCGCGGTGCCGGTGAGTTCCAGCGGGAAGCGGCTGGGAGCTTCCACTTTGGTTTGAGCCTGTTCCTCGACGCGCCGTTCGACGATATCGAGCCGCTCGGGGACGCTGGGCTTACCCTCAACGAGTTCACGGAGCTGTTTGACTTCCTGCTTCAGTTCGCGGTTTTCCGATTCCAGCTTTTCCAGGCGGGCGAGGATGGCCGCCAGATCCTGCGCAGCCAATGGCATCCAGGCCAGCAGCAGCACCCACTTACGCACGGAGGAGCTCCTGCACGCGGGCGCGAACGGCGGCCAGAGCGAAGGGTTTGGTGAGGAACTCATTGGCGCCGGCGGCGATGGATTCGGCGCCGTCGTGACGAGCCGACATCGCCACCACAGGAACATGCAACAGTTCCGGCCGGGCTCGCATCCAGGTGATGAGTTGGTACCCATCGACGCGAGGCAAATCCAGATCCGTGAGCACCACCGCCGGGGCGGGCGAGTGGGTTTCCAGGTACTCCATGGCTTCGCGGCCGTCGAAGACGGTTACGGTGTCCACGTTGTCAATCGCCAGCAGACCGATTTCGAGGGTCCCTGCCAGCGCTCTGTCATCTTCAACAATGAGTATGGTCCGGGCCATGCCGCCCCTTTATGGAAGAAACCGATAGCCAACGCCATGCACCGTCAGAAAGTGTCTGGGCACGGCGGCATCGGCTTCAAACTTCTGTCTCAACTTTACAATGTGCGCGTCGACAGTTCGAGTGTTGGGGAAGGAATTGTACCCCCAAACCGAATTGAGGATGACGTCCCGGGTCAGGGGACGATCCGCGTTTTGCAGGAAGAACACCAACAGATTGTACTCCGCCGGGGTGAGTTTTACCTCTTCGCCCTTGCGGACGACGACGCGGCGCTCGATGTCGACTTCGGTATCGCCGAAGTGAATGACGCGGTGGGAATCGGTGGTGGCGCGGCGGAGGACGGCGCGGATGCGGGCCATGAGTTCGCGCCGGCCAAAGGGTTTTGTAACGTAATCGTCCGCACCGATCTCCAACAGGAGAACCTTGTCAATCTCGTCGCCAACCGCGCTGAGTACAATAATAGGAGTCTGTACTTTGTCGGCGCGGAGTTGCCGGCAGATCTCAACGCCACTCATTCCGGGCAGTCGCAAATCGACCAGGATGAGGTCCGGGCGCAAGGTCAGACTCCGTTCGTAGCCCTCTCTCCCATCCGCGGCCAAGTGGACCCGGTAACCCTCCTGCTCCAACATCAAACCAATTGTGTCGCGGAGGCTGTCGTCGTCATCAATTACGAGTATCGTTTGCATTCACGCCCGTCTGGAATTGTATCGAAAGGGACCTCATTTCATGCGTAAGTTTTTTCTCAGCGTTCTGTTAGCCGCCTCCATTCTCATGGGGGAGGAGTATAAGGCGGAGGCAGGAGGCGCGCCCCCGGCCGAACTGGCCGATGGCGTGAAGGGCCTGCTGGAGAAGCAGGGCGTCAAGGTAATCAAGGATGGCAAGTTGCTCAGCGAGATCTGGTTCCGCGCGGAAATGCCGGCGCCGAAACCGACCGCGGAGCAGAACATCACCATGCCCAACGTGCCGCACGGTTCGCTGCTGGGCGTGATCAAGGTGGAGCAGACCTATTCGGACCGCCGAGGGCAGATGTTCAAGCCCGGTTTGTACACGATGCGGTACTCCTATTACCCGGAGAATGGCGACCACCAGGGCGCGGCGCCGCAGCGGGATTTCCTGCTGTTGAGTATGGCGGCTACCGATACCGATGGGGCGGCGACGCCGGCGTTTAAGGACCTGGTGGAGCAGAGCAAGAAGGTGTCGAACACCCTGCACCCCTGTGTGTTCAGCATCCGCAAGGAAGACCCGAAGTACTTCAAGGAAGGGTCGGTGGAGAAGGAAGGGGATCACGACTGGATCCTGATGCGGAAGATGGGGACGGTCCCGGTGTCGCTGGTGGTGGCTGGAAAAGTGGAAGCGTAGGATTCGGGGCTGTCGCCTGATAGAATGCTTTCGCCATGTCGAAAGCGCTTACTATTGGACTTTTTGCAATTGCCCTGGCGGCCGCCGTGCCGCGGCCGGAGGTACCGCAGCCGCAGTTCGCGCGGCCGGATTGGCAGACGCTGAACGGTGAATGGGAGTTTGAGTTCGACGACGCCAACGCCGGGCTGCGCGAGAACTGGCCGGTATCGAAGAAGGCATTCGGGCGGAAGATCATCGTGCCGTATGCCTTTGAGACGAAGCTGTCCGGGATTGGGGACACGTCGTTTCACCCGTGGGTCTGGTACCGCCGGGCGGTGTCCATGCCGGCCGGTTGGGCGGGCCGGCGCGTGTTGTTGCACTTTGGCGCTGTCGATTACCGGGCTTCGGTTTGGGTGAATGGGCGGCTGGCCGGGCAGCACGAAGGCGGCAATGTGCCCATCAAGCTGGACGTGACGGATTTCCTGAGCGGCGCGGGGCCGCAGGTGATCGTGGTGCGCGCGGAGGATCCGCCGGAGGACCGTTATCAGCCGCGCGGGAAGCAGTACTGGCAGCCGCAGAGCCGGGGAATTTTCTACACGCGGACGACGGGCATTTGGCAGCCGGTGTGGCTGGAGGCGGCGGGGGCGAGTTATCTCGACAAGCTGCGGACGCACGCGCAGCCGGACGGGCATGTTGTCTTCAACGTGAAGCTGGCGCGTCCGGCGGCGGGGTTGACGCTGCATGCGTCGGTGAAGTTCCGGGATAAGGTGGTGGCGAGCGGCTCGGTGGCGGCGTCCGGCGAGCGGGCGAATCTGGGGTTGTATGTGAACGATCCGGTGAAGTGGAGCACGGGGCAGGGGAATCTGTACGACGTCGATTTCGAACTGCGGCGGGGCGGGGAGGTGCTGGACCGGGTGAGCAGTTACTACGGCTATCGCGCGATTCATATTGAGAGCGGGCGGTTCCATTTGAACGGGCGGCCGACGTATTTGAAGATGGTGCTGGATCAGGGCTATTGGATGGAATCGACGCTGACGCCGCCGACGGATGAGGCCATCAAGTACGACATCAAAATGACGATGGATATGGGCTTCAACGGGGCGCGGAAACACCAGAAGGTGGAGGATCCGCGGTTCCTGTATTGGGCCGATAAGATGGGCTTCCTGGTGTCGAGCGAGATGGCGAATGCGTATCTATACGACGAGGATTATGCGGCGAAATTCACGCGGGAGTGGATCGAGGCTGTGGAACGGGACGTGAATCATCCGTCGATTGTGATGTGGATTCCGATCAATGAATCGTGGGGTGTGAGCGATGTGGCGGACACGCGGCAGACGCAGCATTTGAAAGCGTTGTACCACTTGACGAAATCGCTGGACGCGACGCGCCCGGTGATCGATAACGACGGGTGGGAGCACACGGACGTGACGGATCTGTTCGGGATTCACGACTATGCGGCGCGCGGGGAGCGGCTGGTGGAGAAGTATGCGGTGCTGGGGCAGAAGGAGTTTGCGTTTCCGGGGAACGGGCGGGCGGCGCTGGCGCCGGGGTTTAAGTACAACGGGTCGCCGGTGTTTTTGAGTGAGTTTGGCGGGATTGCGTATCCGCTGCCGGGGTCTCCGGTGTCGGCGGATGCGTGGGGGTATGCGGGGGTGGAGAAATCGCCGGAGGCGGCGTTGGAACGGTTGCGGAGTTTGTATGTGGGGATTGCGAAGATCCCGCAGATTATGGGGATTTGTTACACGCAGCTGACCGATGTGGAGCAGGAGATTAACGGGCTGTTGACCTATGACCGGAAGCCGAAGTTTGATGTGAAGGTGATTCGGGAGATAAATTCGTTGTTGCAATGATGCTCCTATTGGCTGTGTTCCTTAGCTTTGTTGTGGTGGATGGGAATGGCCGGCCGCTGGAGGGGGTGGTGGTTGGCCATACGGAGAAGCGGTTCAATGTAGGGCGGTCGGGGAAGGATGGGCGGATCGCCATTGAAACGGACGCACCGCGGATTGTGATCCGGCGGGAGGGGTATCAGGCGGTGGTGGTGCGGCCTGCGGATCTGGAGCGCGGGGGGCGCGTGGTGTTGCGGGGGACGGGTCGCGTGGCGGTCTGCGTGACCTCGTTTCCGGCGCCGGGGTGGGAGGCGCAGCCGGTTCGCAGTGCAACGCGGGTGCAGCGTTTTGGCGGTGTTCGGCATGGGACGAGCCCGATGTGGGGCGGGTTGGTTCCATCTACGGGGTGGGTGTGGGCGTCGGAAACGTACAGTGAGAGGGAGATGCTGCTGAATGGGTCGCGGTCGGTGGATGCGAGCGGGGTGATGGCGGATGGGCGGCATTGGCGGGAGATTGGAGACTTTGGGGAGACGATCTCGTATGCCGATGTGAGCGCGGCGACGGCGGCGGAATTGGACAAGGCGATTGAAAGGCTGTGCCGGGCGCGGTTCAGCGCGCTGGTGGTGGATCGGGAAGGGATGCCGTTGGAGGGGGTCGTGGTGACTGGAAGTGCGGCGACCGGGGCGGATGGCCGAGTTGCCGGTGAGACAACGGGGCTGCGGATTGCGTTCCGGAAGATGGGGTTTCGGGCGGTGGTGGTGCCGCCGGCTTTGGGCTTGGTTGTGACGATGCAGCCGTCGGACCGGCCGCCATTTCCGCGATGCAGGGAGCGGCGGGAAACCGTGTTCCAACTTCCATCGGCGGGTGAGGGCGCGGGGTTCAGGGATGTCGACTATAACGGGCGCGACTATATGGTGAAGACGAGCAGCGGGAAGCACTATTTGCGGCATGGCCATGGACCGATGTGGTCTTCCGGTGCGCCTCCGGTGCGTTATTTGGATACGTCGGTGAGCTATGAGGAGACTACCTACGAAGGGGGTGCGAACATCACAGTGGCGCGCGGGGTGTTCGCGGATGGGACGCACTGGCGGTTTCTGGGGACCTTTTGGGAGACGATCAGCTACGAGACGAAGGATGGGGAGGCCGCGCGGCGGTTTGATTTGATGCTGGATGGGGTGTGTTTGGGGCGTTAGTCCAGGACGCGCTTGAGGAGAGATACGACGAGGAGCAGCGTCACAGCGGCGAGGGCGAGAAGGGCGCTGGCTACCGTGTCAAATAGGCGGAAAAATTCCTTGCCGTAGTAGGCATCGAGCCAGACGTTGGGGTAGGTCTGCACAAGTAGTTTGGCGTTGGTGAGGGCGACCTTGTGGACGTTGAGGGATACCCCGTATCGATCGCCCTTCTGCGCATTGAACTCGGCGATCCAGCAGGCGATGGCGTTGTCGGAGAAGCTGAGTTGATCGGCCTTTGAAGAGCCGGATGCCTCGGCCTTTCCGTTTCGAAGGATGGCCCAATCGATCGCGGATTCGGGGCAGGTTTTGCTGTCGCTCTTGCCGTAGAGGAATAGTTGGAAGGTTCTGTCTTCGGCGGCGGTGAAGGGCGGGATTTCGACACGGCCGGGTGCTGGCGGAATGGGATGGGAGACCGGCGCCCAGGTCTTGAGATCTTCCGGCTCCGGGCGGGAGAGGTATAGCAGGGCCGCGAGGGCCAACAGGACGGCGGCGATGACCCGGTGGGTCAGACCGTCCCCTTCACCACCACCACCCGGAAGCGAACCTCCAACTTCGTGCCGACCTTATCGAGTGGAGACGAGGTCGGCTCCCCATCCACCTTCCACTCCATCGCGCTATTGAGTATCGTCTCGCCGTCCATCCGCAACGCCTTGCGCACGGTGTAAACCATATCCTCCCGCTCAATTCGCCGAGGCTCGGCCAACTCATACACACCGCGCACCCAGGGCGCCGCAACCGTCATCAGCCGGCAATCCCCGCGCGCATTTCGTTCACCGCTTTCTGCAGGCTCTTCACCTGCTCCTGCAGCGGGATGTACTCCATGGTGATGTAGTGCTCGTAGCCGGCCTTGGCGATGGCCTTATAAATATTGGCGTAGTTCATCTCGCCGGTGCCGGGTTCGTTCCGCCCCGGATTGTCGGCCACGTGAAAGACGCGAACGTACTCCATCGCCGCCAGCGCGGTGCGAATCACGTCGCCGCGTTCCACCTGCTCGTGATAAAGATCGAAGAGCAGCCGGAGGTTCGGGTGGTTCACCGCCTTCATCAGGCGCAGGCCATCGACGCAGTTGGACAGGAAGTAGCCCTTGTGGTTCACCTTCGTGTTCAGCGGTTCCATGATCAACGTGATGTTGGCCTTGGCGGCTAGATCTGTAGCGCGTTTGGCGCATTCAATCATGGCGGTGAACTGCTGTTCAAACGTCAGGCTGGGCACCGTGTTACCGGACATGATGAGCGCCATCGGCACGTCGAGCTTCTGCGCGAAAACCAGGTTCCGCTTCACTTCTTTCAGGAACGCCTCGCGGACGGCGGGGTCCACCATGTTGATCTTCTGCTGGCCCCAACGCGGCACGGAGCTCAACGTATCAATCCCCAGCTTCAAAGACCGCGCCAGCTTCTTCACGCGGTCGATATCGCCATCAGTCCAATCGTAGTGCTCCCCGACGAACTCCACCGATTGCAGACCCGCCTTCGCTGCGGCCTCCATCTTCTCTTCAAACGTCCCCTTCAGCGTCCACAGCATGACGCTGGAAGTGACCTTTGCCTTCTTGGGCGCGGCGGGCGGCGGGGCCTGCTGGGCCATCATCATGGCGGAAGGGGTGGCGGCGAGAAACGTGCGGCGATCCATAACCAACTAGCGTACCCCGCGTTTCTCCAGGAACGCACGCATCTGCTCCTGCGCCACGTCCGCCAACGCATTACGCTCCATCACGGAGCGTGCGAATTGATACGCCGCCTCTTGCGGCATATCGATCTGTTCATAGAACGCGCGCTTACCGGTGGCGACGGTGTAATCGGAAGCGCCCGCGATCTGGGCGGCCAGTTCATCGACGGCGCCGCCGAGCTCCGCCGCTGGCACGGCGCGGTTGACGAGCCCCCATTCCGCGGCTTCTCGGGCCGACACCTGCCGAGCCGTCAGCAACATCTCCATCGCGCGTTTGCGGCCGATGGCGCGGGTGAGCGCCACCATCGGCGTGGAGCAGAACAGCCCGATCTTCACCCCGGGCGTGGCGAACCATGCGTCGTCGCTCGCAATGGCCAGATCACACGTCGCAACCAGTTGGCACCCGGCCGCCGTGGCCACGCCCTGCACCTGCGCGATCACTGGCTGGCGGATGGACTGGATCGTCTCCATCAGCTCCGTGCAGACGGCGAACACCTCCTCCGCCTGCGCGGCGCTGCAACCGATCATCTCGTTCAAATCGTGACCGGCGCTGAAGACGGGGCCATCGGCGGCGAGGATGACGACGCGGCCTGCGGCGGCGCGCAGTGCGTCGATCAACGCCCGCATCATGGCCAGCGAAAGAGCGTTGCGCCGCGGGCCGGCCAGGGTAATGCGATCGATGACGCCGTTGGAATCGGCGCGGATCACTTCTTCCCTTCCAGCTGCCACGACGTGAACGGCGAGCGGGCGCCCCGGATATTGACGTTCAACACGTACGGCCCTTCATAAGCGAAAGCGCGCGCCAGCGCGGGGCCCACTTGGTCCATGCGGTCGATGGTTTCGCCACCGCCGCCGAAGCCTTGGCACACCAGGTCGTAACGCGTGCGGCGGAGTTCGCACGCGGTCGTCGTGCCCTGCACTTCACCCTGTAGTTCGCGTTCCAGGCCCCAGCCGCCGTCGTTGCCAACGATGATCACCACCGGCACGCCGTAGCGCACCATCGTGTCCAGCTCGGCAATATAAAACCCAAGCGAGCCATCCCCGGTCATCATCATCACGGGCTGCTTCGGCCGCGCCATCTGTTGCGCCATTGCGAATGGCAGCGCGGCGCCAATCGTCGCCATCGGCCCCAGGCGCAGCCAGCCGCCGGAGTGCAGAGCGGGAAGAATGGCGCGGCCCCAATGAATGAAGTCGCCGCCGTCAAAAGACAGCAGTGGCGAGACGGGCAGTGTCCGTTTCACTTCCTGGAAAAACTGGCCAGGGTGCAGCAGCGTATCGTCGCCCGATTGCGCCAGCAGCTTCGTCATCCACTCCTTACGCCATTTGCCGATCTGCTTCATCCAGGCCGAGTTAGGCTCCCATGGCTGCGACGGCAGCGCGGCTTCCAGGAACGTCCGCACATCGCCCACCACGCCAACGGCCACATCGCGCACGTTCCCAATTTCACGCGGCTCGACGTCCACTTGAATGAACTTCGTTTCCTTGCCGAAGAGGCGCGGGCCACCCATCGCCAGACGGTAATCAATCCGCTTGCCCAGGACCAGCACGACGTCGGCCGCCTGAAAGGCCGGAATGCAGCCGCGGTTCAGGGAGGGGTCGGCATACCCGCAGTGCCCGGCGAACTTTTCGCTGATCACGCCGCGCGCCATGGTGACGTCCAAGTACGGCAAGCGAGTCTGCTTCAAAAACTTCGTCAACGCCGCGCCCGCGTCGCTCCACCACAGGCCGCTGCCGCCGATCACCACCGGGCGCTCCGCGGCGGCCAGCAGGTCCATCGCGGTGGCCACGTCCTCGCACTGGCGGGCGAGGCCACGCGCCTTCGGCATGTTGAGCGACGCTTCGGTCTTGCCCGTAAACACGTTCACGGGGATGGAAAGATGGGTGGCGCCGTAGCGGCCCGCAAAGGCTTCGTTATAAGCGTGGCCGAGGGCGAAGGGCACCTGCGACGGGGTGGTGACGAGGTGAGAAAACTTCGTTACCGGCGCAGCCATTCCCACCTGATCGATGTCCTGGAACACCACGCGGTGGCGCGCTTCTGTCGCTGGCGTACCGCTCACGGCGATGACCGGGCTCCCGTTCGAATGGGCGGTGGCGATGCCGGTCAGAGCGTTGGTGTGGCCGGGACCGCCGGTAACGATAGCTAGGCCCGGGCGGCGCGTCATGCGGCTCCAGCCGTCGGCGGCGTGGACCACGGCGGCCTCGTGCCGCATATGGACGATCGGCACCCCGCGCTTCTCGGCGACGGAGAGAACCTCATTCAGATGATCTCCGACCAACGTAAAAATGCGGTCGATCCCGAGTTGCAGCGCACTCTCGACGAACAGTTCAGCACCAGTAGGCATCTCTGCCATACTAATCTTTTTGATGCCTAAAATACTCGTCACCGGCGGGGCCGGCTACATCGGATCGCATACCGTCTACCAGCTTCAGCAGCAGGGCTTCTCCGTTGTCGTTGTGGACGACCTGTCGAAGGGCCACGCCGCCAGCGTGCCGGCCGGTGCGCTCCACGTCTTTTCGCTGTTCGAGCGGGAGCGGTTGGCGGCGTTGATGCAGGCCGAAAAAGTGGACGCTGTCATCCACTTTGCGGCGTTTATCGCGGTGGGCGAATCCACGCGCGAGCCGGAAAAGTATTTTCACAACAACACCGCCGGTTCGATTTCGCTTTTCTCCGCCATGGCCGACGCCGGCGTGAACAAACTGGTGTTTTCGTCCACGGCCGCCGTGTATGGAAACCCGACGCAGATCCCGATTCCAGAGTCCAGCACGATTAGCGCGGTAAATCCGTACGGCGAATCCAAGGTGATGGTGGAAAAGATACTGGACTGGCTGGACACCAGCCGCGGCCTGCGCAGCATTCGCCTGCGGTACTTCAATGCGTGCGGAGCCAATAACGACGCGGGGTTGGGCGAACGGCACGATCCGGAAACGCACCTGATTCCGCTCATCCTGAAAGCCGTCATCTCCGGCAAGCCGGTGACGCTGTTCGGCGATGACTACGCCACGCCCGATGGCACCTGCGTACGCGATTACGTCCACGTGGACGACCTGGCCAGCGCGCACATCGCGGCCGTCAATCACCTGCTGGGCGGCGGCGCCACCGGGGCCTACAACGCCGGAACCGGGCGCGGCTACTCGGTGAAGGAAGTCGTTGCCGCCGTCGAAAAAGTGACGGGTCAGAAGGTGCCGTTCCTCATGGGGCCGCGGCGCGAAGGCGACCCCGATCAGCTCGTTGCCGACTCCTCCCGCCTACGCCAAACCCTTGGCTGGAAGCCCCGTTTCGATACCATCGAAGCCATCATCGAATCCGCCTGGGTTTTCGAAAAGCAAAACTTAACATAGAATACGCGTATGGTGCGCATTCTCTCTGTCCTGTCCATTACGGCCTGCCTCATGGCCCAAGACTATGACGTGTTGCTGAAAAACGGCCACGTCATCGACCCCAAGAACAACATCAACGCCGTCCGGGACGTTGCCATTAAAGACCAGAAAATTGCCGAAGTAGCGGCGAACATCGACGCGAGCAAAGCGAAGAAAGTCGTGGATGTAAAGGGCCTCTACGTGATGCCCGGCCTGATCGATCTGCACGTTCACACCTTCTACGGCGACGGGCCCAGCTACCGCGATGGGCAGTTGAGCGTGATCCCCGATTCGCACACTTTCCGCAGCGGCGTCACCACCGTTGTCGATGCCGGTACGCCCGGCTGGCGCAATTTCGAAATCTTCAAGAAGCGCATTGTGGACCGCTCCAAGACGCGCGTGCTGACGTTCCTGAACATCGTCGGCGCGGGCATGGGCGGTGCTGTGGAACAGAACATGGAAGACATG
>CAMATG010000006.1 GCA_945860645.1 Candidatus Sulfopaludibacter sp. SbA3
ATGGGACCAGGATGACCAAGGATTCAAAATCACAATGCCGACTGAGTGAAGACGGGGCCGCAAGCGCCGAGATCTGGAGCGGCTTTAGCCGCGTCCTGCGACTTTCAGTCGCCTGCCAACCCCACCGCCTTTAGGCGGTGGTTGTTTAGGGGCCAACATTAAATGGTGCCTGGCACCAATTTAATGAAAGCGCTTGTGACACGTGTTTATGGGATTTGCGCCAGCATGCGGAGCGCGGCGGGGTGGGCGGGCTCGTAGTCCAGAACCGTCTTCAGGCTGGCCTTAGCCGCGGCCGAGTTGCCGCTTTGATACTGCGCCACGGCCAGGTTCAACCGGGCACTGATTAGCGCCGGGTTGCGCGCCAGCGCCTGCAACCACAAAGCCATCGCCTCCTTCGCGCTGCCCTGACGGATTCTGTACGTCCCCACGTTCACGGCCGCCGTGGTGTTGGCGGGGTCAATCTGCAGGATTTGACCATAGAGCTTTTCGGCCTTTTCCTCGGCGTTCCCTCGCTCGTGATACAGGGCCAGCTGGAGCAGCAGCGGGATATCCTTCGGATTCGCCTTGGCGGCTTCCTCCAACAAGGGGTAAGCGGAATCCAGGTTGGCGGCGGCGTAGGCCAGGGCCGTATCCCGGGGATTCGATTGGCCGGTCCAGAACTCGCGGAGCGACTGCGCGGTCTGCGTCGACGGCGGCGTGGGCCGGCGCGGAATGGCGTGGTCGGTAAACGCCAGATGCTCCACGGAGCGGGCGGCGGCCCGTTTGGGCATATGGCAGTCGATGCAGTTCTGACTCTGGCTGCCCGTGCACTTCTTCTCCGCGTGGCAGGACTGGCACTGCTGGTTGTAGTGGGCGGGGGTGGAGTCAGTATGCGCTTCGTGACAGGTGCCACACCACAGCTTCTCCCCGCTCGCCTGACGGCAGCGGCTGCGGTTCAGCTTCTCGAAATGACTGGTCGCGGTTGGCTCCAAGCCCTCAGGGGTGTCCCAGATGAAGACGGCGATCGAATCGCTGAGCTTCTCGCCGGGGGTGAAGGCGCCGCGGGCACGGCCGGCGCGGGCGATGCGCGCGGCGCCGGTCAGGTGGCATTGGGCGCAGACGCTGTCCCGTTGCTCCGCCGGCAAGACCGCGGGGTTGACGATGTTCCGCTTGCCGGGAGCCGCCGCGTGCTTTTCGCCCGGGCCGTGGCAGCGTTCGCAAGTCACCCCGCTATCGACAAACGGCCGCGAGGGGCTGGCATGGCATTGGAGGCACGCTGGCTCGACGGCGCGCGTCAGCTCCGGGTAGGGCTTGGTTTCGTAGCCTGGGGAAGTGTCCCACCTTTTCGGGGCCGAGTAATAGGAGAGGGGTGCCTGGAAAAGCTGGCCTGCCTTGCGGAACAGGTAGCTGCGCCCGATGTGGCCCGAGCCGAGAAAGTACTCCAACTGGCGCGTGGCCCCTTCGATCTGGAGCTGATAAGTCGGCGTAACGTTGGGGTGGCCGAACTGTTCTTTGAATGCGGACTGGCCGGTGCGTCCGCTGGTTTGCGCCATGCCGGTGGCCGCGTAGTTCTTCGCGATCGCGGCGTGACACCGGGCGCAGACCGCGTTGCCGGTGTCGGCCAGGACGGGGAGGGCGGCAATGAAGACAATCAGCGCGCGCATTTACGGGACGCGCAGGAATTCCGCTGGCGTGAGCGCACGGCGGGTCATGCGCGAGAGGCGGATGGCGCCTTTGAAATAGTCCACCTTGTTGATTCGCACGCCGACGGAGGTACGCCCGGGGCCTTCGGGCGAGAGCGTGACGGCGGCCTTAACCTGCAGTTTGCCGTTGACGTAGTTGCTGTACTCTTTGCCATCGTAGACGGCGGCGACGTGGACCCATTTGTCGGCGGGGTGAAGCAGGTTCACGTCCATCAGAGCCTTCGAGCCGGCCGACGTCGCCGCAAAGCTATCGAGCGCCCATTGCTTATTGATGATGCGGGTTTCAAACAGATACCGATGCTGGGAGCCGTTCTCCTGCATGTGGAAGAAACGCTGGGCGGGCGGGCCGTCGGAGTCCGGCCGGAAGATGACTTCCCAGGTGAATTTCTCAGCGCCGGCGAGGGGGTGCACCTCGAAGAACAGCGCGTCGGTGGCGCCGTTAAACTGGACCGCTTTGCCGAGCGGCGTATCGATGACCTTGGGCGTGCCGAGCACCGTGACGGAGTGGCCGCCGATCTTCTGGAGGTTATCGAAGGTCCAGGTTACCGATTCATCGGCGGCGAAGGCGAGGACGGTGCAGAGGGGCAGGAGGAGGCGGAGAGAAGGCACGATGCGGTTATATCACGATGGCTTCGGTCAGCGTTGCAAATCGAGAATCACTTGGATCGCCGAACTCGTCTGCTCCTCTGGCGGCACCACCAACAGAAGGCGATCTCCGTCCGGCGAGGCCAAGAATCGGTTGCGGCGCGGCTCGCCCAGGACCTTTTCGAAAAGAGCTTTGGGCGCGCCGGCGTCGAATTCCGCGCCGGCCGTGGAAACGTCAATTGCCATCAGGGCCTGGTGGCGGACGTAGAAAAGTTCTTTGCCGTCGCGACGCCATTCTGGTTCTGACCCGCCATCGGTAGAGACCAGCCACTTGCGGCCGGCGCCACCGGTCGCATCAAACGCACGCACGTAGATCTCATCTTTGCCGGACTCATTCGAACAATAGGCGATCCAGCGGCCGTTGGGCGAAACCCGCCCCATCGTCTCACGAAACTTCGAAGGGAACAGAGGTGTTGCCTTATGCCCAGCGTCGAGCGAAACCGCAATCAGGTCACTACCGGTGGAAGTATCGAAGTTGTAGAGGATGTGTTTGTTATCGGGCGCCCACTGCTCCACATTTTTCGTGCCGGGGCCGCTCGTCACCAGTTCCGGTGCACCGGCTCCGGTTGCGTCGGTGATGTAGATTTCGCGCTGGCCGTTCTTCTTGCCCCCCGAGTAGGCGATCCGCTTCCCATCTGGGGACCAGGCGGGGTTGAGTTCGTCACCAGGGTCAGAGGTGAAGCGGGTTGAAGTCCCTCGTTTGAGATCGTAGACCCAGATGTCGCGGGTGTTGACCGCAGGATCCTCTACGCCGACCGCCAGCCAACGGCCATCGGGGGAAAGCGCGGGGTTGGAGAAACGGCCAAGGCTGCCGGTAATGGCCATGCGCTGGCCGGCCCGATTGAACCAGATCATCTGCCGGTCGATTGCGGTCGCTCCGGTGCGATAGGCGACGACTCCATTCCAGGAACTGAAGAAGCTCGCCCCGGCCGTATCTGGGCCGAAGGTGAAGAGGCCGCTGGCCAGCTGTGTTTGCGGGCTGTCCCAATCGAGTTTCGAGGTGCTGAACGGACGCGTGAACAGATTGTTGCCCTGGTTGAAGAGCAGCGAACCCGGCTTTCCGGGAACGATCTTTGTAGCTCCTTCGAGAAGCCGTTTGGGTTCACCTCCGGCGACCGGCAGCAGGTACGAACCGGGATCGGCCTGGTTGCCGGAGTGTCCGCTGAATACCAGATGTTTGCCGTCAGGCAGGAAAATGGGCCAGTACGCGAACAGCGGCTTCGAGATAGGGATCGGTACCGGCGTGCCGCCGCCGGCGGCGACGCGCATCAATTTGCCTTGTTGGCCGAAGACAATGACGTCCTCCTGATTCCAGGTCCCTCCCCCGAAATTGGTCCCTAACTCCGTAATGATTGCGCGTGAGCCGGTGGCCAGATTGACTAGCCATAGTTTGCTGTCGCCGCCCATGTAGGCGATGCGGCGGCCATCGGGCGCCCAGATGGGCAACACTCCATTCTCGGCACCGGGAACGGACCGGGTCTCGCCAGTCTCCAGGTCGCGAATCCAGAGCAGCGGCTTGCGTCCCGCGCTTTGGCCAAAAAACATGACCTGGCGGCCGTCTGGCGAGGGTGTGGGTATGTCGATGCGGAGTAGCTGGGTATTGGGCGGGGGCGGGAATTCGAGGCGTGCGCGGCTGGGCCCTTGCGCTCTTCCGCCCACGCCGTTGAACAGCAAAACTCCACTCAACGCCGCCAAGGACACGCCCGCCACGGCCCACGGCGCCCAGCGTTTCCACGTGCGCGCTTTTACGATGGGCGGCGCTGTGCGCTCCACGGTGCCACCGGTGGCGATCCACTGGAGTTCGCTCATCAGGTCGCGCGCCGTCTGCCAGCGCTGCTCCGGCTGTTTGGCCATGCATTTCCGCACCACGCGGTCGAGGGACGGGGAAGCGAGCGAGAACGTCTCCGATACGGGCGGCGGTTCGGTGGACATCACCGCGGTAATGAGGCTGGCCTGATTGGCGCCGGCGAAGGCGCGTTTGCCGGTCAGCATCTCGTAGATCACTGCACCGGCGGCGAAGATATCGCCGCGGGCGTCCCCATCGTTTCCTTCCAAGCGTTCGGGAGACATATAAGCCAATGTCCCGACGATGGAGCCCGCCATGGTCAGATTGTTGGTAACGGTCACGTCGACGGCGCCGCCCGTTGACGCCACGGCCGGCTTCGCCAGGCCGAAGTCGAGCAACTTTGCCCCGGAACTGGTGAGCATCACATTCCCAGGCTTCAGGTCGCGATGAATGAGGCCCTTCTGGTGCGCCTGATCCAAGGCGCTAGCAATTTGAATGGCAATTTCGAGAGCTTCCGGCAGGGGCAGGGGGCCGCGCGTCAGCCGACGGTCGAGCGGTTCGCCCTCCAGGTACTCCATCACCAAATATGCGGTGCCGTCGTGCTCCCCCAGGTCGAACAGCGAGCAGATATTCGGGTGGTGCAGCATCGATATCGACCGTGCTTCCCGTTCGAAGCGCTTGCGCATTTCGGGCTGCTCGGCAAATCGCGCCGGCAACACTTTGATGGCTACATCCCGGTCGAGCCGCGAGTCGCGCGCCTTGTAGACCTCGCCCATACCGCCGGCCCCAATGATCGCAGAGATGGAGTAAGGGCCAAGCCGGGTACCTGCTTCCAAAGGCATCGCAAACCATATTACACAACACGGTTCCCGCGGGGCGATGCCTTCCCTGAACCACTGAAACATTTTGATACAATTCACCAACCCAACTACCTACTCGTTTAGGTGGGGTCTAAAACCATGAAGAAACTCCAAGCGTTTATATTGGCAATGCTCGCCATGCCACTGCTTTTGTCGCAAACGTTTACCGGAACCATCTCCGGCGTTGTGACTGACCCGAATGCCGCCACCATTCCCGGATCAACCGTACGGGTGCGGAATGAAGCCACCGGGGATACCCGGCAAGTGTCCACCGGTTCTGATGGGCTTTTTGTGTTTTCGCAATTGCCGCCGGGCGCCTATGAAGTGAGCGTGGAGAGCCGCGGCTTCCGGAAGAGTGTGCAGACGGGCGCCGCGTTGCGCGTGAACCAGACGTTGGAATTGAACTTCATCATGCAGCTCGGTGAAGTGAACCAGACGGTGGAAGTAGCCGCGGCGGTGACGCTGCTGGACACGCAGACGGCCAACCGGGCGGTGACGCTGGATCAGCAGGCGATGTTGGACCTGCCGACGAATGCGCGCAATCCGTTCCAACTCGTCCACGTGAACGCGGGGGTGATCGCGGTTCGCACGGGTATCTCCCAGGCCACGCAGGATCAGAATCACAATCGGTTTTCGATGAACGGCGGGCGCGGGCAGGCCGGGCTGACGCTGATTGACGGCGTGCCGGCATCGGCCGTCGACTGGGGCGGGCTGATCGCTTCGCCGTCGGTGGATTCGGTGCAGGAGATGAACATTCAGCGGAATCAGTTTGACGCGCAGTTCGGTAAGTCGGACGGCTCGGCGGTGAACATGATTACCCGAGGCGGGTCGAACTCGTTCCATGGTTCGGTGTACAACTTTCTGCGCAACAACAATCTGGACGCCAATACGTGGGCAAACAACCGGTCGAACATCAAGCGGCCGAGCTTCCAGCGGAATCAGTTCGGCGGCACCTTTAGCGGTCCGATTTGGAAGGAGAAGAAACTGTTCTTCTTCACGGCCTACGAAGGCCGGCGCGAGGGCAACCCGGGCACCAGTATCACGAACGTGCCGACGTCGCTGCAGCGGTCGGGCGACTTCTCCGATACGCGAAACAATGCCGGCGTGCTCTCTCCGATTTTCGATCCGTTCAGCACCGTTCCCAATCCGGCGGGCGCTGGATTTGTCCGGACGCCCTTTGCGGGCAATCGGATTCCGTCGTCAATGTTCGACCCGGTAGCGGTGAAAGTGATGCAGCTCTTCCCGCAGGCGAATGCCACGCCGGACCCGTTTACGAATGCGCGAAATTTCGCGGCGGCAGGCAAAACGGTAACCACGAATGATCGCGTGGACCTACGCATTGACTGGGCGCGAAACGAGAAGATGACCATGTTCGGCCGCGTGACGAAGGCGTGGCAGGAAAACGTGGCGCCGAAGTATTTTGGCAATGGGGCGGACACGAACTTCTCCGACGTCAATCCACGGCATCAGGTGGTGATCGGCACCACGTTGACGCCGACGCCGACGTGGGTGATCAACATTCTGGTGGGCTCTGGCCGCTGGCGCGAGAATCAGGTGTCGCCTTCGCAAGGGCTGAACGGAACCGCGCTGGGTTTCAGCGCCGCGACGGTTGGCCAGTGGCAGGCGCAAACCTACCCTGGGTTTTCGTTCCAGAATTACACCTCGCTCAACAACCGGCGTTTCCTGAACGTACCTCGGGAGACGCACAATCTGCAGGCCAATATTTCAAAGGAGCAAGGCTCGCACAGCTTGAAGTTCGGGTGGATCACGGAGTTGGCGCGGCTGAACAATACGGATTTCAATACGCCCACATTTTCCTTCGACCGTGGTATGACCTCGGGCCCGGTGGCGGGGCAGACTTCGACGACCTCCGGCGATGCGCTGGCATCGTTCCTGTTGGGAACGGGCGCCAGCGGCAGCGGGCCGATTGGCGCGGCGACGGCGGTGACGGCGATGTACCACGGCGCCTACTTTCAGGACGACTGGCGTGTGAACCGGCGGCTGACGCTGCACATGGGAATCCGCTACGAATTGCAGCAGGCGCGCACGGAGCGCTACAACCGCCAGAACAACTTCGATTTCAATGTCGTCAATCCGCTTTCGCAGCAGACGGGCTTGCCGTTGCGGGGCGGGTTGGTGTTCAACGACGGCAACAACCGTGGCGCGTGGCAGACGGACAAGTTGAACCTGGCGCCGCGCTTCGGCATGGCGTACAAGATCACCGATAAACTGGTGTTCCGCGGCGGCTACGGGATCTTCTACCCGCAGACAGGCGGCGGCACGCGTGACGGGTTTGCGACGACCACCACCTGGGTCTCATCTGTGGGCGGCGACGGGATCAATCCCAATCGCTCGGCGCTGTTGAGCAATCCGTTTCCCCAGGGGCTGTCGCAGCCGATCGGTTCGTCGCGCGGACTGCTGACACAGACCGGCGACGCGGTGAGCGCGTTTTCGGCGCACCATCCGCTGAGCTACGTACAGAACTACTCGGCCGATTTCCAGTATGAAATCAGCCGCGGCATGGTGCTGGAAGTGGGCTACACCGGTTCGCAAGGCCGGAAGCTGTTATTCGGCACCGGGCAGCAGGCCAACCAGCTGGACCCGAAGTATTTCAGCCTGGGCGCCGCGCTGGATGCGCCGGTGGCGAACCCGTTCTTCGGCATCATTCCGACGGGTGTGCTGAGCGGACGAACCGTGCCGCAGCAACGCCTGCTGCGTCCGCATCCGCAGTTTACGGCGGTGAACCTTTCGGTGGACACGCCGGGCGCCAGTTCCGGGTTCAACGCACTGGTGATCCGCTACAACTGGCAGGTCTCCGGCGGCTTGAATTTGCTGACGACCTATCAATGGTCGAAGGCGATTGATAACGCCAGCGAATGGCAGGGCTGGGAAGTGGCGGACACGCCGCGGAACTTCTACGACCTGAAGGCGGACCGGTCGATCAGTGCGCATGACTTGCCGCAGAGCTTTGTGAATGCGCTGGTGTACGAACTGCCGGTGGGCAAGGGGCGCAAGTTCGGCGCCGATATGCACCCGGTGGCCAACGCCATTGTGGGCGGCTGGCAGGTATCGTCCATCGTTCGCTTCGGCAGCGGTTTGCCGCTGGGTTTCACGTCGCCGAACACGCTGGGCAATTATGGCGTCCAGGTGCAGCGGCCGAATGTGGCCGACCTGAAGACGGCATCGGTTGAGAACCCGACGCCGGACCGGTGGTTTAACACGGCGGCGTTTACCGCGCCGTCCACCTACCAGATGGGCAACGCGCCGCGGTGGATTCCCAACATCCGCTTCGGTCCGACCAACCACGCCGATCTGGCCATCCTGAAGAACTTCCGGTTTATGGAGAGCATTAAGGCGCAGTTCCGCGCCGAGATGTTCAACTTCACCAACACGCCGCAGTTTGGCCGCGCCAGCACCACGGTCAACGACCCGAACTTCGGCAAGGTAACCGGTACAACCAACATCGGGGCAAGGAACGTGCAGCTGGGTTTACGGCTGCAGTTCTGATCCTCCGTCACGAATAAAAACGGGCCTCCTTCGGGAGGCCCGTTTTTATTGCTCGAAGTGCTTGCGCATGGCGGTGACGGCGTCCTGCAGTTCCTTGTTGCGCTTGCGCAGATTGAGGACTTCGGCGCGCAGGCCGTTGTCCTGTGGTGGCGGTTGGGCGATGACGGGGTCGAACCCAACATAGGTGGTGGAGCGCGAGAGGCGGGGTCCGCCGGCGTACTGCACGTTGAGGGTGACGATGATGGTGCTGGTGCGCGGGCGCAGGACGACGCGGCCCTGGGCGGTGAAGGTGGGCGTGATGTCCATGGTCTGTTCGCTTTCCCCGTCCTGGATGGTGAGCGCGGCCGACTGCAGCGGCTGCGCCAGGACCCCGTGTTGCTGCCAGATGGCGGCGAGTTCGCCGGAGCGGGACTGGACGTCCAAGGCGAGTTCGGGCGACGGGTTAACGGTCCTCGCATAGTAAGCGGCGCCCACGGCGGCGAGGGTGAGGATCAGGCCGACAGCCAGCCAGGGCAGGCGTGGCGACGCCGTGCGAACGCGCGGGACGTGCGCCGCCGCCGGGGTGAGCGGCGCCATCAGGGAGAGAGCTTCGCTGGTTGCGTGCCCATCGGTGGTGGGCCGGCAGACGAGGGCATCACTGGCCGCGCCGTTGACCGCGTTGAGCAGCAGGAAGAGCGGCTGCGTTTGGCGGCAGAGTTCGATTTCCGAGGCGCGCAGCGCGGGCGCATCGGGCGTTTGCAGGCGGAAAAAGCCGGCGAGTGCGGGGCCAGCGGCCTGGGCCGCCTGGCGCAACGCGTTGGGCTGAACCCGTTTGAATCCGGTGATGTGCGTAACGCCGTTTTCCGATGAGCCCAGCAGGATGCCGCCCGATTCCTCCTGGCGCGGGATGGCACGCAGGCGGCCCTGTACATATGGGTGGATCGCCACCGTGGGTTGAGTAGAAATTACCGTTTTCGGACGCATAGTACCCCTCTTTTGAGGAGGTGCAACTGGATTGCCAATTGCCAGCGGCGCCAGCCCGGCCTGCTATGCGTGCGAGGACTTGTTTACGAGGCTCTCTTTTTGGTGAAATCCACGGCCCTGGGCGCCGGCCGTTTGGGACTGAAGCCGACGTAGATGGCGGTGTTCGAAAGGGGAGCTACGCCGCGGTACTGCACGTTGAGCGTGACGATGACATCGCGGCCGGTGGGACGGATGACCAGATGCCCCTTGGGCGAGTAACGCCGTGTCAGGTCGATCGTCTTTTCCTTTCCGTCCTCACTCACCAGCAGGGAGGCAGATTGCAACTGCTCCGCCGGCACGCTGGATTGCTCCCATCTGGCGGTCAATTCCGTGTCTCGCGCCTGGAGATCCAGCGCCAGCGCAGGGGGCGGCAGGGCCGGATTGATCTCTTGATAACACCACGCCGTGGCGACGAGGGTGAACAGCACGGCAGTGGCGGCCGGCACCCATTTGGGTGGAGTGGGAAACTTGATCCGGAGGCGCGGCACGGCTACGGCGGCTGGCTGCGCGGCCGCCGCCGGCGGGGGTGTTTCCTCCAGGAGCGAGATCTTCTCCTGCGTCGGGGGGGCATCGCCCTCCCGGGTCCAGACCTGCGCCGATGTACCGATCCCCTCGACGACCTGGATCAGCAGAAACACGCTGCGTCCGTGCGGGATGATTTGGCGCCAAAGTTGCTCCTCTTCCGGCTGGAGCGTGGTCATTCCCGGAGTTTGTACCCGATAGAAGCCAATGAGCTCCGGGCCGGCCGCGTTGGCCGCCTGCCGCAACGTACTGCCGGCCAGTCGCTTAAAACCGGTGATTTGTACGGCGGGCCCGTCCGCTGTGCCCAGCAGAACGCCGCCCGCTTCATCCTGGCGCCGTTGGAGTCGCAGGCGCCCTTTCACATAGGGGTGTATATCGAGGTCGAGAGCAACCGAGCGAACAGCTTCCATACAATCAACTTCCTTGTTGACCCGCCCGACACGGCGGCAAACTTCATTACTAAGCCTACCCCTCGTACTACTTGATGTATATAAGGCTTAAGCCTGAGAGACGGCTGTTCGGAATCCCTTGACACCGCCCGCTGATCCCGCGACAATGGAATTCCAATAGGCGAACAAAAGGCGAACCTGAGATGTCGTTGCCGTTACGGAAGTTGATCGATTTAGCCTCACCGCGGCCCCTGGTTTCGACGGTGTGTCCGTTTACGCCGAAGGATTTGCGGGGCGTGCTGCCGGGGTTCCCGGAGGGGGCGATAACGGAGATCAGCGGCGTGCGTTCGTCCGGTCGGACGACGATGTTGCAGGCCAGCCTGGCGGCGGCGACGGGGCTGGGCGAACTGTGCGCGGTGGTGGACGGGAGCGACGCGTTTGACCCGGCGTCGGCTGCGGCGGCCGGGGTGCGGCTGGAGCGCTTGTTGTGGGTGCAGTGCCACCACGACGTACAGGACACGTTGAAGGCGGCGGATCTGATTCTGCATGGCGGCGGGTTCCGGCTGGTGGTGTTGGACCTGTGCGACCTGCCGCCGGTGGAACTGCAGCGGGTGCCGCCGGCGTGGTGGCACCGGTTGCGATTGTCGGTGGAGAAGACGCCGGGGGTGCTGTTGGTGACCTCCACGGCGCCATTGCTGCGGCAGGCGGCGGCGATGCAGGTGGAGTTGGCCGGGGCGCAGGCGCAATGGCCGGGAACGCTGTTGGCCAGCGTGGACCTGCGGGTGCGGTTGCGGAAGCCGGTGCAGGCGGCCGGGGCGGCGGCGACGCTGCGGGCGCGGGCGGTTTGAGAGCACGATTATGTTTGCCTGTCTGGTATTGCAGCGCGGGGCGGTGGATGCGTTATTGACGCTGATCGACGAGTTCTCGCCGCATTGGGAACGGTGCGACGAGCGCACGGTGCTGATCCCGGCCTACGGGCTGGAACGGCTGATCGGGACGCCCACCGATATTGCGGAGGCGGTGTTGCGGCGCGCTGGGGCGTTGGATATCGAGATCTCGCTGGCGATCGCCGGGCATCCGGATACGGCGCTGCTGGCGGCGCAGAATATTGAAGGCATCACGATTATCGACGCGGGCCGGGAGGTGGAGATCCTGGGGCCGTTGCCGTTGGAGATTCTGCCCACGACGATGGACGTGCTGGACACGCTGCAGCGCTGGGGCGCGGAGACATTGGCCGATTTCGCGGCGCTGCCGCCATTGGGCGTCATCGAACGCCTGGGGGATGAAGGCGGGCGGTTGCAGGCGCTGGTGGAGGGGCGGGGAACGCGCCCGCTGCGCATTGCGCGGCCGCCGGAGGACTACACGAAAGAGATGCATCTGGACGAGCCTCTGTCCAATTCCGAGCCGCTGCTGTTTGTGATCTCCGGAATGGTGCACGACATCGTGAAACGGCTGGCTTCGCATGGCTTGGCGGTGAGTGAATTTCGCGGGACGTTCGGCACGGCACATGCCATGCGCATTGCGTTTCCGATGCCGGTGCAGGAGCCGCTGGTGATCTTGAAACAGGTGCAGCTGGACCTGGAGGCGCACCGGCCGCGGCGGGCGATTTCGACGGTGCTGGTGGAGTTGCAACCCACGCCGCCGCGGGTGACGCAGCACGGGCTGTTCACGCCGTCGGCACCGGAGCCGGCGCAGTTGCAGACGCTGCTGGCGCGGCTGCGGGCGGTGGCGGGGGCCGATAGTGTGGGTTCGCCGGAGTTGTTGGACACGCACCGGCCGGATGCCTGGCGGCTGCGGCAGGACGTGTTGTTCGCGGCCGGGCGTGTGACGGCGGATGACGACGCGGCGGTGCACCTTTCGTTCCGCTGCTTTCGGCCGCCCCTGGGCGCGCGCGTGGCGATTACCCCGCAGCACCGGCCGTCGCGCGTGGAGGCGCGCGGGGTGAGCGGGCGAGTGGTCTCCTTGGCCGGGCCATGGCGCACGACGGGGGACTGGTGGCGGGACACGGCGTGGGCTCGGGATGAGTGGGACGTGGGCCTGGAGGACGGGGCGTTGTACCGCGTGTACCGGGAGCACGGCACGAACGAATGGTTCGTGGAGGGGGCCTACGACTGATGTTGCTGCCGGAGTTGCGGGCGCGGTCCGCATTCAGTTTTCTGGAAGGGGCCAGCCTGCCGGAGGCGCTTATCGCGCAGGCGGCGGAGTTGGGCATTCCGGCGGTGGCGCTGCTCGATCGGGACGCGCTGTCGGGCGCGGTGCGTTTCCACAAGGAAGCGAAAAAGCGGGGGATTCGTGCCTGGATCGGGGCGGAGATCACGGCGACGGAGGGGTTCCGCTATCCGCTGCTGGCGGCCACGCGGGAGGGGTACCAGAACCTGTGCCGGCTGATCACGCGGGTGAAGCTGGAGAAGCGCGCGGCGCACTTTTCCGATATCGAGGAATACGCGGCGGGGCTGGTGTGTCTGGCGTCGGACCCGCTGGCGTGGGCTCTCGATCAAGGCACAGCGCCGGCGATGGTGGATAAGCTCCGCGGCGTGTTTCCCGATGGCCGCGTGGTCATCGATCTGCAGCGCCATTTTCTGCGGGAGGAGGAGGCGCGGAACCAGACGTTTCTGCAGATGGGGTTGCCCGTTGTGGTGGCGAATGGCGTGAGCCACGCCACGCGCGAGGAGCGGTCGCTGATGGACGTGTTGACCTGCGTGCGGCACCACACCACGATCGATGACGCCGGTCGTTTATTGGCGCGGAATTCGGAGCGATTCTTTAAACCGGCGCGGCAGATGCAGGCGCTGTTCGCCGATATGCCGCAGGCGCTGGATGGAGCGCGGGCGTTGGGGGAACGGTTGGAATTTACGTTGGAGGACCTGGGCTATCAGTTCCCGCGCTACCCGGTGCCGGCGGGCGAGACGATGGACAGTTTTCTGTGGAAGCGCACGTTTGAAGGGGCCGAGCGGCGCTATCGGCCGATGTACGAGAAAGCCCGGCGCCAGTTGGAACGGGAGCTGCGGCTGATTGAAAAGTTGGAACTGGCCGGGTACTTCCTGATCGTCTGGGACATTGTGGAGTTCTGCCGCCGGGAAGGGATCATGGTGCAGGGCCGCGGGTCGGCCGCCAATAGCGCCGTCTGTTATTCGCTGGGGATCACGGCGGTGGACCCGGTGGGGATGGAGTTGTTGTTCGAGCGGTTCCTCTCCGAAGAGCGCGGCGAGTGGCCGGACATCGATTTGGACCTGGCCAGCGGGGATCAACGCGAACAAGCCATTCAGTATGTCTACGCGCGCTACGGCCGGCTGGGCGCGGCGATGACGGCGAACGTCATCACCTATCGCGGGCGGTCCGCTGTGCGGGACGCGGGCAAGGCGCTGGGGTTTTCTGAAGAGCAGTTGGGCCGGCTGTCGAAGCTGGTGGGCCGGTGGGGCGACGACGAGGGGCTGGCCGAACGGATGGAGACAGCCGGAGTGACGGCCGATCATCCGCGGGCGAAGCATCTGGCGGCCATGGTGCAAGGGTTTCTGGAGTTGCCGCGCCACCTGGGCCAGCACTCGGGCGGGATGGTGATTTGCGAGGGGCAACTGGATTGCATCGTGCCCCTGCAACCGGCGTCGATGCCCGGGCGCGTGATCGTGCAGTGGGACAAGGAAGACTGCGCCGACATGGGCATCATCAAGGTGGATCTGCTGGGGTTGGGGATGATGGCGGTGTTGAAGGAGTCGCTCGATCTGATCCGGGTGCACTACCGGGAGGACGTGGATCTGGCGTTGATTCCGAAGGACGATCCGGTGGTCTACGACGCGCTGCAGCGGGCCGATACGATCGGCATGTTTCAGGTGGAGAGCCGGGCGCAGATGTCGTGTCTGCCGCGGATGCGACCGGAGAATTTCTACGACATTGTGGTGCAGGTGGCCATCATCCGGCCGGGTCCGATCGTGGGCAACATGCTGCATCCGTACCTGCGGCGGCGGCAGGGGATGGAGGCGCCGGTGAGTCTGCATCCGTCGCTGGACGAGGTGTTGAAACGCACGATGGGCGTGCCGTTGTTTCAGGAGCAGCTGTTGCGGATGGCGATGATCGCAGCCAATTTCACCGGGGGCGAGGCGGAGGATCTGCGGCGGGCCATGGGGTTCAAACGCTCGCAGAAACGGATGGCGGAGGTGGAGGAGCGGCTGCGGAAAGGGATGACGGCGAATGGGATTCTAGGCGCGGCGCAGGACGCGATTGTGCAGTCCATCACGGCGTTCGCGCTGTACGGATTCCCGGAGTCGCACGCGGCCAGTTTCGCGCTGTTGAGCTACGCCAGCGCGTACTTGAAGGAGCATTATTTGGCGGCGTTCACGGCGGCGATTTTGAACAACCAGCCGATGGGATTTTATAACCCCATGACACTGGTGAAGGACGCGCAGCGCCACGGGCTGCGGGTGTTGCCGGTGGATGTGACGGTGTCCGATTGGCTGTGCACCTTGGAGGCGCGGGACGGGGCGCTGTGCCTGCGATTGGGGTTGAACTATGTGAAGGGATTGCGGCAGGCGGTGGCGGAGGCACTGGTTGCGGCGCGGCCGTTTGCGAGTATCGATGAGTTGAAGCGGCGGGTGCCGGCGGTGTCGAAGGAGGAGATGTACCGGTTGGCGGAGTTGGGGGCGTTCAACCGGATTGGGGGCTCGGTGCAGCGGCATCGTAGGGATGCGGTGTGGCAGGCGAGCCTGGCGGCGCGGCCGTCGGGGCCGTTGTTTGACGCGGGTGGCGATGCGCCGTCGCCGCTGGCGCCGATGGAGGATCTGGACCGACTGCAGGCCGATTTCCGGAACAGCGGATTGTCGATCGGGGCGCATCCGATGCGGTTTGCGCGGGAGCGCTTGGACGCGCAGGGCGTGTTGCGAGCGGGGGATTTGTGGCGTGTGGGGAATGAGCGGTTTGTCCATGTGGCCGGGTTGGTGATCTGTCGGCAGCAGCCGTCGACGGCGAAGGGGTTTGTGTTCTTGAGCCTGGAGGACGAGACGGGGATTTCGAACATCATCGTGCCGCCGAAGTTGTTCGCGGAGGTGCGGACGACGGTGCTGCAGCACTCGTATTTACTGGTGGGCGGCGTGCTGCAGAATCAGAGCGGGGCGATTTCGATCCGGGCGCGGAAGGTGGGGCCGGTGCGGAATGCGCAGGTGGCGGTGAAGTCGCATGATTTTCATTAGCGCCGAGCGGGGAAGCACTCGCAGATTGTGCCTTCGTTTCGCTTCGAGCGCTCCAACACCTGGATCTTCGCTGGCGCGACATCAATGAGCAGGCGGAAGGGGGTGCGCGTGAGCGCAACGGCGGCGCCATCGACGTCTAACTCCATGCCGGGTTGAAGCGCTGGCCCAGTCCACGGACCAGTGAGGCGGACGACCGCGTCGGGCGTGCCGCCATCGTCCACGCTGACCAGGAACGTGGGGTTCTGCTGGCCACCGAAGACGGCGAGGATGGTGGCAGGCATAGTGGGCAGCGTGGCCGTCTTGATCTGCGCCATATAGGCGTCGCCAGACTTGCCGAGCAATGCCTCGCGGATGGCGCGCCACATCTGAACAGCCGGGTTGCCGCGCCGAATGACGCAGTTCCAGTCGTCCTTTGCCGGGGGACGCTGTGCCGGGAGTGTCATCGTCAGCATTGCCAGAAATGCAATGACGCGCATGGGTCGTTCGCCTTGCAAGTAGTGTAAGTTATCGGAATGGCAATTTCTCGGCGGCAGTTTCTGACGGTAGCGGGCAGCGCGGTGGCGTGGGGGCAAACGCGGCGGCCGAACATCGTCGTCATCCTCGCCGATGACCAGGGCTGGGGCGACCTGAGCGTCCACGGCAATACCAATCTCAGCACGCCGAATATCGACTCTCTCGCGCGCGACGGCGCCCTGTTCGACCGCTTCTACGTCTGCCCCGTATGCGCGCCCACGCGGGCCGAATTCATGACTGGCCGCTACCACGCGCGCGGCGGTGTGCGCGGCGTCTCCACCGGCGAAGAGCGCCTCAACATCGGCGAGCGAACTATCGCCGAAGTTTTCCGCGATGCCGGCTACGCCACCGGCATCTTCGGCAAATGGCACAACGGCAGCCAGCCGCCGTACCACCCGAATTTCCGAGGATTCCAGGAGTTCTACGGCTTCACCTCCGGCCATTGGGGCGAGTACTTCACCCCCGAGTTGGACCACAACGGCGCCATGATCCGCGGCAACGGATACATCATCGACGACCTGACCGACCGCGGCATTGGCTTCATCCAGAAGAACCGCTCCAAGCCGTTCTTCTGCTACCTGGCCTACAACAGCCCGCACTCGCCGATGCAGGTGCCCGATAAATACTGGGCGAAATTCAAAGACGCCGAATTGAAACTCCGCGCAACGAATCCGAAACAGGAAGATATCGAACACACGCGTGCCGCGCTGGCGATGTGCGAAAACATCGATTGGAACGTGGGCCGCGTGCTGGCGAAATTGAAGGAGTGGAAGCTCGACGATGACACCGTCGTCATCTACTTCAGCGACAACGGGCCGAACGGGTGGCGCTGGACCGGTGGCATGAAGGGGCGCAAAGGAACGGTCGACGAGGGCGGCGTGCGCGCGCCGTTCCTGATCCGCTACCCAGGGCGCGTGAAGGCCGGACACAAGGTGAAACAGATCGCCGGAGCGATTGATATTCTGCCGACGCTGACCGATCTGGCCGGCGTGAAATGGACGCCACCGAAGCCGCTAGACGGCGTCAGCCTGAAGCCGTTGCTGACGGGCAACGCGCCGGCGGAGTGGCCGGACCGCATGATCTTCTCCCAGCAGCGCAACCGCTTCAGCGTGCGCACGCAGCAGTACCGGTTGGATGGCGATGGCAAGCTGTTCGACATGGTGGCCGACCCGGGGCAGAAGCGCGATATCACGGTGGAACGTCAGGATGTCGCCGCGCGCCTCGGCGAAGCGATGCGGAAGTTCGCGGAGGAGGTGCGGCCCGGCGTTGGCCCCGATGACCGGCCGTATCCCGTGGGCTTCGGGAAGAACACCTGGCTACCCGCGAGGGATGGCGTTGGCCATGGCGGTGTGGAGCGCAGCGCGCGTGCGCCGAACTGCTCGTTCTTCACGAAGTGGACGAAGAAGGACGACAGCATCACCTGGGACGTGGACGTGCTGCAGGCAGGCCTCTACAGCGCCGAACTCTACTACACCTGCCCGGCCGCGGACGTGGGCGCGACGGTGGAGTTGAGCTGCAACACAAGCCGAGTCGCGGGCAAGATCAGCGTGGCGCACGACCCGCCGCTGCGGGGCAAAGAGCATGACCGCGTCGACCGCGGCACCGAATCGTACGTGAAGGATTTCAAGCCGCTCCGTCTCGGCAATATTCGATTGGAAAAAGGCCGCGGCGCCATGACGCTACGCGCCCTGGAGATTCCGGGCCAACAGGTCGCCGACGTGCGGTACTTGATCCTGACCCGAAGCTAATGTCGAAATCGATTCTCCGCGACAACACCTATACCCAGATCCTGGCGGCGATTCTCGACGGCCGCATCGCACCCGGCGAAGGCTTGCGAGAGGAGCGTTTGGCGGCGGAACTCAACGTGAGCCGTACGCCCATCCGCGAAGCACTCCGCAAATTGTCCGAAGAGGGCTTTGTTCTCTACGAGCCCCACCGGGGCGCCCGTTTGCTGACGCCCACGGCGGAGATGGCGCGGGAAGTGTTCCAGATTCGGGAAGGCCTGGAGGCCATCGCCGCGCGGGAAGCGGCGGTGCGGATGGACGCGGAGACCCGCGCCAGCCTACGCCGGCACTTCGATGTCCTGCGTCCGCGCGTGCGCGTCGGGGATCTCTCTGATGTCGGCGACAGCATCCACGCGGCGATGTTCGATCACTGCGGCAATCAGCGACTGGTCCAACTCAGCGCCGTCTTGCAGGGGCAGGTCAAATGGCTGCAGACGTTCGCGGTCAATATTCCCGCACGGCCGGCCCGTGCCTTCCGGGAGCACCTTCGCATCCTCCTGGCCCTTGAAGCACAGGATGCCGAGGGCGCCGAAACGGCCGTTCGGACCCACATTCAACGCACGCTGGCCGATCTGTTGCGCGCCTTTCGCACAGCGCCCGGCCAGCCCGGATAAAGATTGTATACAATTTACCCCATGGCGAGATTCTGGTTATTGCTACCGCTACTGGCGCCCGCCGCCTTCACGCAGGACGTTGCGGATTTGTTTGCCGCGCGGGTGCAACCGGTGCTTGTGCAGGAGTGTCAGGGCTGCCACGGCGCCTCGATGACGCTCAGCAAGCTGGACGTCCGCAGCCGGGAGTCCCTGCTCCGTGGCGGTGCGCGCGGGCCGGCCATCGTCCCCGGCAACGCCAAGGCCAGCCTGCTCGTACGAATGATCGAAGGCGCCGACGGTGTGCAAATGCCACCCGCGAAACGGTTGCCGCCGGACACCGTTGCGGCCGTGCGCGCGTGGGTCGACGCCGGTGCGCCGTGGAAAGAAGCGAAGACGGAGACGTGGGCAAACTACAAGCCCGAAGACCTCTGGGCCTTACGGCCCGTCCGCACACGCGACGCCGCAAAAACCATCGATTCGTTCCTGAAACCCGGCCCCGCCGCCGACCGCCGCACGCTCATCCGCCGCGTCACCATTGACCTCACCGGCCTGCCCCCATCGCCGGAAGAGATCGACGCCTTCGTCAACGACAAATCCACGCAAGCCTGGCCAAGATTAATAGATCGTTTATTGGCCTCCCCACGCTACGGCGAGCGCTGGGCCCGCCACTGGCTCGACGTCGTTCGCTATGCCGATACCGGTGGCTACTCCAACGATTTCGAACGCCCCAACGCCTGGCGCTATCGCGACTACGTCATCCGCGCCTTCAATACCGACAAGCCGTACGACCGCTTCATCCGCGAACAACTCGCCGGCGACGAACTCTACCCCGGCAACGCCGAAGCCCTCATCGCCACCGGCTTCCTCCGCATGGGCCCGTGGGAACACACCGGCATGTCGGTCGAAGCCGTCACCCGCCAGATGTTCCTCGACGACGTTACGCACTCCACCGCCGCCACGTTCCTGGGCCTAACGCTCGGCTGCGCGCGCTGCCACGACCACAAGTTTGACCCGCTGCCGACGAAGGACTATTACCGCATGCAGGCCGTCTTCGCCAGCACCGAATTCGTGCGGCCCGCGTTGCCGTTTCTCCCCGCCGAAAACGTGGCCGGCCTCGCCCCGGCCAAGGCGCACATGGATGCCGTCGCCACGCTCGCCAAGCAGCGCATGGACGAGTTGAACAAGCTGCAAAAGCAGAGCAAAGACCCGGAACTGTTCGAAGAGTTCAAGCTCTACCAGAAGCACACGGCGCTCTACAAAGAATCGCTAGACCGCTTCGAACCCAAAGCTTTCGCCGTTTCCAGCGGCCCGCTCGACGGCGCCACCGATGGCGGTCCCAATCTCCGCTATCCCAAGGCCGCCCAATACAAACCGGCCGACATACACATCCTCCCCGGCGGCAACGTGCAATCCCCGGCGGAGAAGGTCACGCCCGGCGTACTCGGTCTCCTGGAGCGCTACGGTGGATATCCGTCCCCCGCGGTGCCGGAGACAACTGAGGGCCGCCGTTCCGCGCTCGCCAACTGGATTGCCGATCCCCGCAACCCCCTCACCGCGCGCGTAATGACCAACCGTATCTGGCAGTATCACTTCGGCGAAGGCATCGCCGCAGACACTAATAACTTCGGCAAAATGGGCAAGAAACCCACGAATCCCGAACTGCTCGATTGGCTCGCCGCCACGTTCATCGAGAACGGCTGGAGCGTCAAATCGGTCCACCGCGCCATCCTCCTCTCCGCCGCCTATCAACAGGCCGACCGCGCCCCTCGCCGTGTCGAAGCCGAAGTCCTGCGCGACAGCATTCTGGCCGTGACCGGCGAACTCAGCCCCGCCACCGGCGGCCCCGGTACCGTCCCGCAAATCAACGAAGACGTCGCCCGTCAGGCACAGCACCGCATGGGCTCGCTCGCGCCCGTCTACCGCCCATCGCCAAAGAAGAGTGACCGCAACCGGCGCACCATCTACACCTTCCAACAGCGCAGCCTGGTGAACCCCATGGTCGAAGTCTTCAACGGCCCCAGCCTCGATCTCTCCTGCGAACGCCGCGATACCGCCACCATCCCAACGCAAGCCTTCACGCTCTTCAATAGCCAGTTCGTCCACGACATGGCCCTGGCGCTGGCCGAAAAGATGAAAGGGCAACCTGTGCGCAAGGTCTTCCGCCGCGTGCTGGGCCGCTGGCCCGACGCCACGGAAGAGCGAACCCTGAAGGCAACCCTGGACCGCCTGGCGCAACTCAACCGCGAAGCCCCGCCGCGCCCCGCATCGCAGCCGGTCGTCCACACTATCACCAGCGAACTCACCGGCGCCCAACACCGCTTCGTGCACCAGGAGGACCCTGCGGCCTTCGAACACAACCTCCACCCCAGTGAAGCGCCCCCCGCCGTTCGCGCTATGGCCGACGTCATCCTCGCCCTGCTCAACTCCAACGAGTTCGCCTATGTCTACTAACCTCTCCCGCCGTCATCTCCTCCTCGGCTCCGGCATGGGCCTCGGCTCGGTCGCCCTCTCGGCCATGATGGCCGAGCAAGGCCCGCACCACAAAGCCAAAGCGAAAAACTGCATCTTCCTGCTCATGGAAGGCGGCCCCAGCCACATCGACACCTTCGATCCCAAGCCCCGTCTCGACGCCCTTCACATGACGAAATTCCAGAAGGAGCGCAACAAGTTCGAAGCCAACATGAACACCGGCGAACGCTACTACGTGAAGTCGCCCTTCCAGTTTCGCCGCGCCGGAAAAATGGGCATCGAAATCAATACCCAGTTTGAAGAGTTCTCAAGCGTCGTCGACGACGTCTGCTTCTACCGCGGCCTCCGCGCCGAAAGCGTCAACCACCCCACCGCGCTCTATCACCTCAACACCGGCACCCAATTCGGTGGCGATCCCGCCATCGGCGCCTGGACCTCCTACGGCCTCGGAACCATCAACAAAAACCTCCCCTCCTTCATCGTCCTGCCCGACACAGCCTACCCCCAAGGCGGCGCCGCCAACTGGTCCAACGGCTTCCTCCCCGCCATCCATCAGGGCACGCCCCTCCGTCCCACCGGCTCCCCCGTGCTCGACATGGCGCCGCCCCCCGGCGTCACCCCCGAGCGCCAGCGCGCCACCCTCGACCTGCTCAACACCCTCAATAGCAAGCACCAACAGCGCCACCCCTCCCACGCCGAACTCGCCGCCCGCGTCGAAAGCTACGAACTCGCCTTCCGCATGCAGGCCGAGATGCCGAAGGTCCTCGACCTCGCCACCGAAAACAAACAAACCCTCGACATGTACGGCATCGGCGGGCCGAACAAAGACGCCGACGCAATCGGCCGACGCTGCCTCCTCGCGCGCCGCTTGGTGCAGGCCGGTGTCCGTTTTGTCCAGGTCATCGTCATGGGTTGGGACTCGCACGACTACATCGAAAACGCCCACGGCGCGCGCATCCGCGCTATCGATAAGCCCATCGCCGCGCTGATGAAGGACCTCAAACGCACCGGCCTGCTCGACGAAACCCTCGTCGTTTGGAGCGGGGAATTCGGACGTAGTCCCGACAACGGCATCCGCCGCGACGGCACCGCCTGGGGCCGCGATCACAACGCCACCGCCATGTCCTGCTGGCTCGCCGGCGGCGGCGTGAAAGCCGGTCACATCGTGGGCGCCACAGACGAGACCGGGCTGAAAGGAGTCGAAGTCGTCCACCCCATTCGCGACTTCCACGTCACGCTCCTCCACCTCCTTGGCCTCGACGATTCCAAGCTCCGCTACCTCCACGCCGGCCGCGAAAAACAACTCAGCCAGACCGGCGGCGAACTGATTCGCGACCTGCTAACGTAAGGTCATGCTTCTTCGCATACTGCTGTTTCTCGCCGCGTTGCCATTACTCGCCGGGGACATTCGCCTGCGTGGCTCACTCGTAGGTAGCGTGGAATCGAGCGGCGATGTCCGCATTCATGGAAGCCTCGTCGGACGCTTCGAAAGTGGCGGTGATATCCGCGTCAAGGGAAGCCTCGTCGGCAAGATCGAGTCCGACGGCACCATCCGCAAACACGGCTCTATCGTCGGCAAAGTGGAGCCCGATGGCGATGTCCGCGTCAACGGTTCGCTCCGCGGCAAAGTCGAAAACGATGGTGATGTCCGCGACCACGGATCCATCATCGGCTCCGCGCGCGGCGTGCCCAAAGCGCAAGCCGCGTGCATATTCTTCTACGGTTTCTTCGAACTGAAATAGCTCTAAACGAACGCCTTCCGCACCTTGTGCAAGAATGCCGTCACCACCTCGGCAGGGTCGCCTTCGCCCAGCGCCTCAATCGGCGTGAACCCGCGATAGCCGACCTTGTCGATAATGGCGCGCACCCGCGGCAGATCGATCTCCACCTTCTTCGTCCCGTACCAGACGTGCTCTTTGATCTGCCAGTTGCTCGCATACGGCAGCAGCTTTTCGATCTCCGCGTACGGGTCGCCCTGCCGCAAACTGCCCACGTCCAGAATCACGCTGAACCACTCGGAGTTCACCATCTTCACAACGCGAATCGTCTCATCGGCGGTCTTCAAAAAATCGTCGTGATGTTGCAGTCCAACGATCACACCATTCTTCTTCCCATACTCCGCGCACTCCTGGAACGCCGGAATCATCCACTGCAACACCTGATCGAACGTATAGCCCTTCGGCAGTTCCTTGCCCGCGAACACACGCACCATGTCGCTGCCCAGCTTCGCGGCCACGTCAATCCAGTCCTTCACTAACTGAATATGCCCGCGCCGGCTCGACGGATCCGTCAGCGCAAAATCGTTGCGCACGCCGGTCCCCGTAATCGTCACGCCGTTCAAAAACGCATGCCGCTTCAGGCTGTAGATCAGCTCGTCCTTCGGCACATTCGGATACCCCGGAAAGTAGTAGCCGGTCATGTCCACGCCGTCGATGTTCTGCTTGGCGCAGTAGTCCACAACGTCATGCACCGTCATCTTCCCGGCCATCAGTGGCTTGTTGAACGAGTATGCATTCAGGCCAATCTTGATCTTCGTTCCCCCGCGTCGATGCACCTCTCCGCCCGTCGCCGCCGCGAACGCCGGTGTCAATACGCCACTGCCCAACCCGGCCAGCAACCGCCGCCGATTCATCTGAAAATCCATAAAATGCTCCTGAATTACGTCAAAATCTCGCGCAGCACCCTCGCCGGCGTCACACCTACCAGCGACTCATCGCGCCCTTCGTAATAAAACGTGTTTCGCTGATAATCCACGCCCAGCAGGTGCTGAATCGTCGCGTGAATATCGGCATGCCCCACGCGATGCTCCGCCACCGCGGCATACCCCAACTCATCGGTCTGCCCCAAATCGTACCCGCGCTTCACGCCCGCCCCGGCCATCCACATGTTGAACCCATACGGATTGTGATCGCGCCCCGGCGCCGCATTCTTCGCCTCAATGGTTGGCAGCCGCCCGAACTCCCCGCTCCAAACCACCAGCGTCTCGTCCAGCATGCCTCGCTGGTCCAAATCCGCCAGCAATGCCGACATTCCCTGGTCAATGTAATGGCACAACCCCGGCAACTGGCCGCCGATATTGGCGTGTGTATCCCAGCCCCCGCCGCCATAAATCTGCACGAAGCGCACACCGCTCTGCACCAGCCGCCGCGCCATCAGACAATGCTTGCCGAACTGTCCCGACGCCTTGTCGTCGCAGCCATACATCAGCCGCGTCGCCTCCGTCTCGCCGGACAAATCGGCCACCCGCATCGCCTCCACCTGCATCCGCGCGGCCAACTCGTAGTTGGAAATCCGCGCCTCCAAATCCTGGTCCGCAGGGTGATGCGTCTTCTGCTCCAGGTTCAGCTCTTTCACCATCTCCAACAGCTGCGTCTGCTGCGCCGCCGTCATCGTGTCCGGCCGCTTGATGTCGAAAATCGGCGCCTGCGCGTCGGCCCGCATCTGCGTCCCCGTGAACACCGGCGGCAGCCACGCCGACGAATGCGCGCGCGTCCCAATGCTCGCTCCCTCGCCCAGCGCGATATACCCCGGCAGGTTTTGATTCTCAGATCCCAGCGCATAATTCACCCACGAACCCAAGCTCGGGAACCCCGTAAATCCCCGTCCCGTGACGAACGTGAACTGCGCCGTCGAATGGTCAATCCGGTCCGTCACCATCGACCGCACGAACGACACCTTGTCCACCACCTTCTGGAAATGCGGCAGCAGGTTCGAAATCTCCCGCCCGCTCTGCCCGCATTTGGTGAACTCCCACGGGCTCGCCATCACTTCCTGTGAACCATTCAGCGCGCGGCCCTTGATTTCAAACGGAGCCGGTTTGCCATTGTACTTGCGCAGCAACGGCTTCGGATCGAACATGTCAATCGTGCTCGGGCCCCCGCCAATGTAGATGAAAATGACGTTCTTCGCCTTCGGCGCGAAGTGCGGTTTCCGCGGCTGCAAACTGTAGATCTTCTGCTCCGCCCCAAGCGCCATCATCGAATTCAGCGCCAATCCGCCGAAGCCGAGAGCGGCCTCCTGCAACGCCTGCCGGCGAGATAGAAATCGTTTCATCGCAACTCCTCAATAACTGTACAGAAAATCGTTTGCGCCAAAAAGCGCCTGCAAAAACAGCCGCAATCCATCCGGCCCGCTCGCCGCGGCGCGCTTGCCCAGTGCCAGTTCCCGCTCCGTGGCCTCCCGCGTATAAGCCGTCGAAACCGCCAGCCGCAGCGCCTGCTCCACATCGCCCTTGCTCTGTTCCAAAACCTGATCCGCGAACGCCTTCGTCGTCCGCAGCAACAGCGGGTTGTTCAACAGCGCCAGCGATTGCGTTGGCAGCGCCGACCGGAACCGCTGCGTCTGGTTATCCGCCGTCATCGTCGGCGCGTCAAAGGCATGCAGGAACGCCACCGGCCGCGTCCGCGACTGCTGCAAGTACAAGCTCCGCCGGTTCGCATTGCCCTTGGCGTCGTCCTCCAGCCACTGCCCATCCGGCCCGCGCTTCAGCGGTTCCTGCCGCCCGAACATCTTCGTCTGCAATAGCCCGCTCACCTGCAGCATGGAGTCGCGAATCGTCTCGGCTTCCAATCGCAACGGCGGCTTCCGCCACAGAAGTTTCGCCGACGGATCTTCTTTCAAACGCTCTGCCACCTCCGCCGAACCCTGCCGGTACACCTGCGACATCATGATTTCCTTCGTAAGCCATTGCAGGTCCCAACCCTTTTCCTGAAACGTCACGGCCAGATAATCCAGCAGCTCCGGATGCGTCGGCTTGTCGCCCTGCAATCCGAAATCGTCTACCGAACGAACCAACCCTTCCCCGAAGTGAAACTGCCAAACCCGATTCACAAACACCCGCGCCACCAGCGGATTCTCCCGTGATACCAGCCAGTTCGCCAGCGTCAGCCGCCGCCCCGTATGGTTCCATTCCGGGTGCGCCTGCGGGTCCGGAAACGCAAAAGGCTTCGCCGGATCGTCTAGCACCGCCGGCAACCCCGGCTTCACCTCCGCCCCCGGCGCCAGGTAATTCCCGCGCTGCAAAACATAGGTCGGCGACGGCGTCTTCGACACATCCCACGCCGCCTCAATGTAGTTCGGCTCCACCGCCGATTGATTCTTCCTCCGGTTCGCCCGCAGCGTCGCAATCTCCGCTTTCCACTTTCCAAACTCCGGGAACCGCGCGTCCAGTTCCGCGTCCGTCAGTCCGTCCTTCGGCGCAGTCCGGTCCACTTCCAAATCCGGATCATTCTCAATCGCCTCGCGCAACTGCGCCCGCCGCTCAACCGGCAACTCGCGCCCAGACTTCACCTCCGCGCGGAATTTCTGATACGTCGCCTCCAGCAAATCGTCCTTTCGCCGCAGCAGTTTCGCTCCGCTGCTCGTCACGTCCTTAATCCACGTCTCCCGCTTCGCCGGATCCATATCCAGCACCATCCGGCTCGGCCACGGCCCGAAATTCAAACTCCCCGCCAGCCAGTTTTCCGGATCCCAAACCGATTGATACACCGCCGTCAGCTTGTAATAATCCCGCTGCAAAAACGGATCAAACTTATGGTCGTGGCAACGCGCGCAGCCGATCGAAAGTCCCAGCACCGAAGACAGGCTCGTCTCCATCGCCTTCTGCAGCGCATCGAAATACTTGTCCACCTCGTAGATCGTCTGGTTGTCCGTAATATCCGCCGTCGTCCGCAGGAACCCTGTCGCCGTCAACGGCTCAATCTGCTCCGGCGTCGGCACCGCATTGTGCTTGTAGTTCACCAACTGGTCGCCGGCAATCTGCTCCAGCAAAAACCGGTTAATCGGCTTGTTCTTGTTGAACGCCTGAATCACATAGTCCCGATACTTCCACGACACTTCCCGCTCGGAATCCCCCGCGTCCCCCCGCGTGTCCGAATACCCCGCGATGTCCAGCCAGTGCCGGCCCCAATGCTCGCCATAGCGCGGCGAAGCCAGCAGCCGGTCCACCAATTTCTCATACGCATTCGCGGAAGTATCACTCAAAAACGCCTTCGCCTCCGCCGGCGTCGGCGGCAACCCTGTCAACCCAAAATGCGCCCGCCGCAGCAACGAAACCCGGTCAGCCTCCGGATGCATTTTCCAGCCCTTTTCATTCAACTTCGCGGCAATAAACCCATCAATCGAATGCGCCCCCGCTGGCTTCACCGGCTTCACGAACGACCACCACTGCCGCGCCTCCGGCGTAATCCGCTTGGCCTCTTTCGCCGCCCGCTCTGCGTCACTCTCGCCCGCCGGAAACCGTCCCTGCTCAATATAGGTCCGAATCAGTTGCTTCTGCGCCGCCGTCAGCGCCCCGCCCACCGGCATCTTATCGGACGCAATCATCACCCACAGCAAACTGCGCTCCGGCTTGCCCGGCGCAATCGCCGGCCCGCTCGCCCCGCCCTTCATCACGCCCGTAAACGTACTGAGGTCCAACCCGCCCATCTTCTGCTGCGCGCCGTGACACTTCGTGCAACTCTTCTCTAATACCGGAAGAATCTCGTCCTTAAACAAAGGCGCCCGCTGCGCACACAGCGATACCACACTAAAAATGAGCCAAAGCCGCCTCATGCCAATTTTATATCATAGTGTCCACCCATGCCGCTCGTTCTAATCGCTTTGCTAACGCTTCTGCTCCCCGCCAGCGCCCAGGTCCGCAAACTCCACACGCGCGACCTCACCCGCCTCAGCCAGGTCCAGGTGGCCGAACAGCTCAAACGTTCCGACGTCATCTTCATTCCCGTCGGCGCCGTCGAAACCAACGGCATCCAGCCCTCCGGCCGCGACTACACCTGGCCCCTCGCCTACGCCCAGCTCATGGCCGAAGAAACCGGCGGCCTCTACACGCAAGGCCTCGTCTGGTCCTACCCCGGTACAACCGCGCTCGCCCCGGCCACCATCAACAACACCCCCGCCGCCGGAACCATCTTCCTCAAATCCCTCGCCCACTCCCTCCTCCGCCAGGGCTTCCGCCGCCAGGTCTACATCTCCGCCAGCCATGGCCCAGCGCCCCTCACCGTCGGCACCATGGTCCGCGAGTTCTTCGAAGAGACCCAGGTCCCCATCCTCTACATCAACATGGATACCTACCTCCCCCGCCTCCAACTCACCGAAGCCGAACGCTCCCGCACCCTCTACGGCGCCTTCTCCCTCACCGGCCATCTCGTCGACCTCCCCCTCAAAGGCGACTACGGCCCCGCCGAATCCGGCCCCGCCGCCCCCGTCCCCGAAAACAAAGGCCTCGCCGCCCTCGGCAAGCTCGGCTTCTCCGGCAGCCTCACCCTCGGCTCCTGGGTCCCCGACGTCATGTCCCACGGAGGAGACAACGATCTCCCCGCCACCCCAGCCGACCGCGCCTCCTGGGCCAAGCTCGGCGAAGACCAGCTCCGCGCTATTGTCAAACGCATGCGCATGCCCGAAGCTATGGACGCGCTGCGCCAGCACGACCTCTACACCCAAAACTACATCGCCCCCAAATTCAACCTGAAAAAACCATGAACCGACGCCAACTCGCCCTCTTCGCCACCGCCCTCGCCGCCCGCGCCCAGCAACCCGCGCTGCCCTCAAAAACCTATAAATACGAGGACCTCCCCGTCCGCCCCAGCGGCAACGGCCAGAACAAATCCCGCCCCGTCCTCGACGGCAAAACCCACACCGGCTTCCGCGTCGAAATGCACGAAACCGAACTCGGCCCCGGCCTCGCGCCCCACCCGCCGCACTCGCACGTCCACGAAGAAATGGTCATCGTCAACGAAGGAACCATCGAAGTCACCATCGGCACCGCCGTCTCCCAACTCGGCCCCGGCTCGGTCGCCTACGTCGAATCGAACATCGAACACGGCTGGCGCAATATCGGCAAAACCCGCGCCCGCTACTTCATCCTCACCCTGCGCGGATAAACTAACAAGGTGCAACCGGACACAGCCGCCGTCCGCCACGGCGAAGAACTCAACACCGCTAACCTCTCCGCCTTCCTAGGCGAACCGGTTACCGTCGAACAGTTCCCCGGCGGCCATTCCAATCTGACGTACTTCGTCGAAACCCCAACAAAACAGCTTGTCCTCCGCCGCCCGCCCTTCGGCACCATCGCCCCCAAGGCGCACGACATGGCCCGCGAATTCCGCCTCCTCGCCGCCATCCACCCCCACTTTCCCGAAGCCCCGCAACCCTTCCAGCTCTGTGAAGACCCCGCCGTTCTCGGCGCCACCTTCTTCCTCATGGAGCGCCGCCACGGCCACATCCTCCGCGACGCCATCCCCCCGCAGATCCCCAACAGCCCTCGCGAAATCAGCGAACTCTTCACCGATTGCCTCGCCCGCCTCCACAACATCCCGCTCACGAATGGCCTCGAAAACCTGGGCAAACCCGATGGCTTCGTCGCCCGCCAGGTGAAGGGCTGGTCCGAACGCTGGCGTCGCGCCCAAACCACCGACGTGCCATTGATGGAACAGGTCATCGCCTGGCTCGAACAACACCTCCCCGTCTCTGGCCCGCCCGCCCTCGTCCACAACGACTACAAGCTCGATAACGTCATGCTCGCCCCCGGCAAAATCGCCGCCGTCCTCGACTGGGAAATGACCACCATCGGCGATCCGCTCACTGACCTCGGCATCACCCTCTCCTACTGGTGCTGGGTCAATCGCCCCAACGTCCGAACCGCCGGCGTCCCCTCCCTCACCCTCGAACCCGGCTGGTTCACCCGTGCCGAGTTCCTCGCCCGCTACGAACAACAAACCGGTCGAAACGTCAGCAATATCGCCTATTATGAGGTGCTCGGCGTCTTCAAACTCGCCGTCATTATCCAACAAATCTACCTCCGCTACCACCTCGGCCAAACCACCGACCCCCGCTTCCAGGACTTCGGCCAACGCGCCATTGGCCTCGTCGAACTCGCCGCCGAAATGGCCGACACCCTCGCATGAGCCACATCTATCTAATCCGTCACGGTCAGGCCGGCACGCGCCAGCACTACGACACTCTGTCCCAACTCGGCCAGCAACAAGCCCGTCTCCTCGGCGAATACTTCGCCGCCCACAACATCGAATTCCACGCCGCCTACTCCGGCGGTATGTCCCGCCAGCAACAGACCGCCGCGCAAGTCGCGGCGGTCTATGCCGACGCCGCCAAACCCTTCCCCGAAATCCAAACCCACGACGCCTGGCGCGAGTTCGATCTCGATCACGTCTACCGCGCCATGGCCCCGCAACTCTGCGCCGCCGACCCCGTTTTCAAACAGGAATACGAAGCCCAGCGCGACCAGGCCCGCGCCGACGCTGCCGACGAAACCGCCGCCATCCACCGCCGCTGGACCCCCTGCGACATGAAAATCGTCGAAGCTTGGCTCCACGACAAATTCCCCTACGACGGCGAATCCTGGGCCGCATTCCAACAACGCGTCGCCACCGCGCCCATCCCCGATCACGACTCGAACATCGCCGTCTTCACCTCCGCCACGCCCACCGCCATCTGGGCCGGCCGCGCCCTCGACATCCATGACACTCGCGCCCTCCGCATCGCCGGAGTGCTGCACAATGCATCCTTCACCGTCCTGCGCGTCCGCGGCGAACAGGTCCGGCTTTTCAGCATGAACGAAGTCCCCCATCTCACCCGCGCCGAATGGAGAACCCACCGATGAGCTTTGAACAAATTGTGTTCGACATTTCCGACCGCATCGCCACCATCACGCTCCACCGCCCGGACAAGCTCAACGCTTGGACCGCGCATATGGACCAGGAAGTGCGCGCCGCCATCGCCACCGCCGAAGCCGATCCGGACGTCCGCGTCATCATCCTTACCGGCGCCGGCCGCGGCTTCTGCGCCGGTGCCGACATGTCGCTGCTCCAAAGCATCGCCGATGCCGGCTCCATCCCCGATGGCACCCACCAGGCCCTCGGCCACCACGCCCCCGCCGCGCTCAACCCCAACGCCCGCCCCGATTTCCAACGCAAATACTCCTATTTCCCGTCTCTCTCGAAGCCCATCATCGCCGCCATCAACGGCCACGCCGTCGGCCTCGGCCTCATCTTGACGCTCTACTGCGACCTCCGCTTCGCCTCCTCCGACGCCAAGTTCGGCACCGCCTTCGCCCGCCGCGGCCTCATCGCCGAATACGGCATGGCCTGGATGCTGCCCAAGCTGATCGGCCACGCCAACGCCCTCGATCTCCTCTTCTCCGCCCGCATCATCGAAGCCGGCGAGGCCGCGAAAATGGGCCTCGTCAATCGCGTCATCCCCGCCGAAACGTTCGCCGCCGATGTCCGCCAATACGCCCTCGAACTCGCCAACAACGTCTCCCCCCGCTCCATGAGCGTCATCAAAAAACAGGTCTACGACGCCATGTTCCAAACCCTCGAAGAAGCCACCATGGCCAGCGAAGAAGCGATGGTATCCAGCCTCCGCTCCGACGACTTCAAAGAGGGCGTCGCCCACTTCCTCGAAAAACGCGCCCCCAACTTCACCGGGAAATAAGCCATGCACTTCGATTTCACGCCCAAAGTTCAGGACCTCCAAAAGCGCCTGCAAGCGTTCATGGAAGAGCACATCTACCCCAACGAAAAGCTCTTCTACGAACAGATCGCGCAGAACCGCTGGCAACCCGTCCCCATCATCGAAGAGCTGAAGCCCAAAGCCCGCGCCGCCGGCCTCTGGAATCTCTTCCTGCCCCACAGCGCCAACGGCGCCGGCCTGACGAATCTCGAATACGCCCCGCTCTGCGAAATCATGGGCCGCGTCCACTTCGCGCCCGAAGTTTTCAACTGCTCCGCGCCCGACACCGGCAACATGGAAGTCATCGAACGCTACGGCACTGAAGCCCACAAACAGCAGTGGCTCCAACCTCTGTTAAACGGCGAAATCCGCAGCTGCTTCGCCATGACCGAACCCGCCGTCGCCTCCTCCGACGCGACGAACATCGAAAGCTCTATCCAACGCGATGGCGACGAATACGTCATCAACGGCCGCAAATGGTGGACCTCCGGCGCCGGCGACCCGCGCTGCAAAATCGCCATTTTCATGGGCAAAACCGACCCGACCGCCCACCGCCACAAACAGCAGTCCATGATCCTCGTCCCCATGGACACGCCCGGCGTCAAGATCGAACGTCTCCTCACCGTCTACGGCTACGACCACGCCCCCCACGGCCACGGCGAACTCAGCTTCACCAACGTCCGCGTCCCCGCTTCGAATCTCCTCCTCGGCGAAGGCCGCGGCTTTGAAATCGCGCAAGGTCGCCTCGGCCCCGGCCGCATCCACCACTGCATGCGCCTCATCGGCGTCGGTGAACGTGCGCTCGAAATGATGTGCCGCCGCGTCAAATCCCGCACTGCCTTCGGAAAAACAATCTCGGAACAAGGCACCATCCGCGCCCACATCGCCACCTCCCGCATCGAACTCGAACAGGCCCGCCTGCTCACCCTCAAAGCGGCCTACATGATGGACACCGTCGGCAACAAAGTGGCCCGCGCCGAAATCGCCATGATCAAAGTCGTCGCCCCCAACGTCGCGCTCAACATCCTCGACCGTGCCATCCAGGCCCACGGCGGTGCCGGCGTCTCCGACGATTTCGAACTCGCCGCGATGTGGGCCAACGCCCGTACTCTCCGCCTCGCCGATGGCCCCGACGAAGTCCACCGCGAAGCCATCGCCAAATGGGAGCTCAGCCGATGAAAATCGCCCTCTTCCTTTGTGTGTCCCTCTCCGCCCTTCCCCAATCTCTCGATACCGGCAAGCGCATCTTCGAATCCCAATGCGCCCTCTGCCACGGCCAGGACGGCTCCGGCGGCCGCGGCCCCAGCCTCCGCAAGGCCAAGCTGAAGAAGACCCCCGACGACGCAGCCCTCAAAAAGGCCATCGCCGATGGCCTCCCGCCCGAAATGCCCGGCGCTTGGCAACTCCACCCCCGCGAAGTCGACGCCACCGCCGCCTACGTCCGCTCCCTCGGCAAACTGATCGTAGAAGAGATCCCCGGCATCCCCGCCGCCGGCGAAGAAATCTTCAATAAAACCGGCTGTGCCAACTGCCATATCGTTAACGGCAAGGGCAACGCCCGCGGCCCCGAACTCTCCGCCATCGGCGCCCGCCGCAACGCCAAACATCTCCGCGAATCCATCCTCACGCCCAATAGCTTCCTCCCCGAAGACTTTCTCCTCGTCGAACTCACCGACGCGGCTGGCAAAACCGTCAAAGGCGTAAAGGCCAACGAAGATCTCTTCACCATCCAACTCGCCCTGCCCAACGGCCGCCACGCCAGCTTCGACAAAGCGACCCTGAAAAACCTCAAACGCCTCACCGGCCAAAGCACCATGCCCGCCTTCCCCAACATCCCCGCCGCCGATCTCGATAACCTCATCGCCTACCTCGCCAGCCTGAAGGGGGCCGAATGAAATTCGCTCTGATCCTCCTCAGTCTCACCGCCCTCGCCCAGGTCCCCTTCGAACGCATTCGCGACGCCGCCAAGGAGCCCGGCAATTGGCTCACCTACTCCGGCAATCTGGCTGGCCACCGCCATTCGCCCCTCGCCGAAATCACCCCCGCCAACGTCGCCAATCTCAAGGTGAAATGGGCCTACCAGTTCCCCACGGGCCAAAATCAAACCAGCCCCATCGTCGTCGATGGCGTCATGTACGTCACCTCGCCCAACCGCGCCGCCGCGCTCGATCTCCGCACCGGCCGCGAACTCTGGACGTGGGAACGCCCCATCCCCAAGGACTACCAGTCCATCGGCTTCGGCCAGGTCAACCGCGGCCCCGCCATTCTCGACGACAAGCTCTACATCGCCACTCTCGATTGCTACCTGGTCGCGCTCGACATAAAGACCGGCCAGCAACGCTGGGCCACCAAAGTCGAAGACTACAAACCCGGCTACTCCATGACCCTCGCCCCCCTCGCCATCAAAGGCAAAGTGGTCGTCGGCGTCAGCGGCGGCGAAGCCGGCATCCGCGGCTTCATCGATGCCTACGACGCCAACACCGGCACCCGCGCCTGGCGCTTTTTCACCATCCCCGCCCCCGGCGAACCCGGCAACGACACCTGGGCCGGCGACAGCTGGAAAACCGGTGCCGGCTCCACCTGGGTCACCGGCGCCTTCGATCCCGAACTCAACCTCCTCTACTGGGGCATCGGCAACCCAGGTCCCGATTGGAACGGCGATAGCCGCAAAGGCGACAACCTCTACACGTGCTCGTTCGTCGCCCTCGATGGCGACACCGGCAAGCTGAAGTGGCACTTCCAGTTCACCCCGCACGACACCCACGACTGGGACTCCGCCCACGTCCCCATGCTCATCGACGCTCCCGTCCGCGGCAAGATGCGGAAGCTCATCGTCAACCCCAACCGCAACGCGTTCTACTACGCGCTGGACCGTACAACCGGCGAATTCATCGCCGGCCAGGCCTACGCCAAACAGACCTGGGCCAATGGCCTCGACGACAAAGGCCGCCCAATCGTCATCCCCGGCACCGAACCCAACGAAGCCGGCAACCTCGTCTACCCCGCGCTTAACGGCGCCACGATCTGGTACAGCCCCAGCTACAGCCCCAAAACGAATCTGGTCTACGTAGCCACCCGCGAGGCCGGCGCAACGTACTTCAAGCGCGAAGCCGACTACAAGCCCGGCACCTTCTTCGCCGGCGGCGGCGAGCGCCGCATTCCGGAGAGCCAACAATGGGGAGCCATCCGCGCCCTGGAACCAACCACGGGAAAGCTGGCGTGGGAGTTCAAACTCGTCTCCCCGCCCTGGACGGGCGTTATGTCCACCGCCGGCGGCCTGGTCATCTCCGGGTCGAACGAAGGCAACATCTTTGCCCTCGACGCCCGCACCGGCAAGCCCCTCTGGAACTTCCACTCCGGCGGCCAAGTCTCCTCGAACCCCATCTCATTCCACATCGACGGCCACCAGCACATCGCCATCGCCGCCAACCGCGTTCTCTACGTCTTCGGACTATAGTTGGCGAGTGGCGGCAAGCCACCCCAGATCACAACATCCGGGCAGAGGTCGATGCCGCCGGGCCACACCAACGCTCCCTCATCCGCACGTACCTTACGGAACACTTCTGCGTCGGTTCGTATCGAATCAAAGACGGGCCCCCTAAGAAACTGGCCAACCTCTCGTCGAATGACTTCACCAGTCGTCAACGTGATCTCAAGTTCGAAGTTGTCGAGTGGCTTTACACCCGAAATTCTGACCAACGCCATTCATGCACTCCCTCTTCTCTAGTCTAATGGCGCAATAGGCGCCAATGGAACGCCTCGCCGTGCGCACCCGAGAAACCTCAGCCCTTTCTCTTCGCCCCCGACGCCTAACTGACTTCAAGACACGGAACAGGGTGAACCCGTCCGCAGGTCAAATCAGGAACTGCTGCCAAACTGCGCACGCACCACGGCCAGGAATTCCACCGGGTCGACGATCCGAAGCTTGGGCAACGTCTTGACGATGGCATCCGCACTCTCCAAAAGGTCGTGGTCACGAGACACCAGGTAGTCGGCCCTACAGTCGGCGGCCAGATTGAGGTACGGTTCGTCCTTTGGATCGCGAGCCAGCGTGATACCGGTTCCGACTTCATCCACGCGGACGGCGATTCCCTCGATTCGCGCGACGAACTCGGCGACAACGTCATCTGTCAGTTGCCGGAATCGGGTCCGGATTTGAGGTCGGCTCAGTACATCCTGAACTTCCGCGAGGATAGCTGGGCTGACGAAGAGCGCCAAAAGACCCTGCTCAGCCAAGGTGAGGCAGGCGCCAGCTGGACTCCCTCGTCGCGCCGCCGCCTGCAGGAAGATCATACAGTCGAAAACGACCCGCGGCCGTTGTTCCAACATCGCCTATTCCGAACGGGAACCACTGCGCTCGGCAAACGAGTCCCGCCGGGCCGAATCAAACAGTTGATCCAGTTCTACGTCGGATACACCACTTGCTGCCACCTCCTCGCGAAAGCCGCCCAGAATTTCATCAATGGATCTCGGACCGGCTAAGTCACGGGACACTAGGGCGCGAACGTATTGTTCGCGGTCGAGACCTGCGCTCCGGGCTTTATACTCAAGCCGGGCAATCAACTCGTCTGGTATGGGGACTTCGACGGTCATACCCTTAACCATACTCCTACACCTCAACCCACCTCAATCACCCGGCAACGCTATCATAGAAGTTCTGTTCCCCAACCCGCCAATCGGCGGACGGATGTGATCAGTTGGCTTCCCTGACACCGGGAGCCGCCCGCGTGCCGAACACGCCGCGAATGAGCACCGGATCGCACCCGGATCGAATCGAAAGCAGGAGTAAAGAATGTTTGGACGTGGGAATTGGGCCATCGTCGGTCTCGTCAAAGAGTCGCTCGAAGCCTTCCAACTCAACCTCGCCGACCCTCTCCGCATGGCGGTCGCCTCTCAACTCGCCGCCGGCGCCGTCGCCCGCCTCTACGGCAGCGACGCCACGGGCATCAACCCCTACAGCGGCCCTCGCCTCGACCAGGAACAGGAACTCAACCTCGACCAGCAGACCGAACTGGCCCAACACGCCATCGCCGAACAGGAAGACGGCGCCGCCGCCACAATCCCCGCTGAAATCCTCGAAGGCCCCGGCTACGGCCGCGGCGTCGAAGCCTTCCAAATCCACGGCGAACTCCCCTGGTTCGGCCTGTGGGCCGTCTCCAACGAGTGGAAGAATCAGAGCGATCTGCCCTCCATCAAGGAAGGCCGCTCCTACGTCATGCTGGAGCGCCCCTACAAATTTCTCCAGCCCACCGACAAACGCACCGTCGACGACAAAACCCAGGACGCCACCGCCGTCTCCCGCACCCAGGTCCCCGTCCTCCTCGACTTCAACCTCGGCCGCGTCTACATCGAAAGCACCAACCAAAAGCAGATCCACGCCATCATCGTCGCCCTCAGCCGCCTCGGCGCCGAAATCGTCCCCGTCGCCTGGAACTACCCGGTCAACAATTGGACCGAGGTCATCCTCAATCAGCTCTACGAAAACACCCAGTTCCGCGACGAATTCGCCAAGCGCGCCGAAGAAGCCAAGCGCTTCAAGGAAAGCGAAATCGAAAAACTCGAAGACCGCGAAATGGAGATGATCGTCTCCAAGTTCTTCTCCATGACCGAACTGCGCATCGGCATTTGGGTCGGCATCTCCGGCCCCACCCGCATTCGCCTCCACGAAGCCACTCCGCCCGTCGCCGTTCGCAACCCCGCCATGGCCACCACTCTCCTCGACCTCACCTCCAACGCCGGCATCGTCACCGGCTCCCTCACCCTCCAGGAATCCATCACCGTCACCACCAAGAGCGGCGGCGAACGCAACATCCGTCGCGACATGGCCCGTTTCGATCTCAACGAGCGCATTAACCTCACCGAAATCGGCGCCGCCATGCTCCGCGGTTTCGACATGCCTTCGCACAAGAAGGACGTCTTCCGCGAAATCCGCGAAACCCGCCAGGTCCCCGCCATTCCCCAGTTCTGGGGCGGCTGGCTCCAGCAGCTAAGCAACGCCGTCCGGACCATCGAAGAAGCATTCCGGGAAGTCCTCGAACTCGCCGGCGATCAGCCCGGCGGCATCGTGCCCATGCAGATCTCCGGCGGCGGGGAAGAAGTCCCCAAACCATAGCGCCATGACGATCCGGGGCACAGCCGCGAAACGAGGGCCACGCATCCTCCGCCCGCTTGTGCCCATCGTCGCCCTCTCCGCCGCACTCTACATCGCCGCTCAACCCCAGGCCAACAACTACGCCCCGCCCCAGACCTGCGCCGCCTGCCACCGCGCCATCGCGGAGACCTACCGCCAAACCGGAATGGGCCGCTCGTTCTCCACTCCAACCCCCGCCAACACCGGCACCGCCACCTACTACCACGCCCCCTCGGAAAGCCATTTCACCATGCTCCGCCGAGGCGCAAAACTCTTCCAGCGCCGCCACCAGCTCGGCCCCGATGGCCGCGAAACCAACGTCATGGAAAAGCAGGTCGATTTCGTCCTCGGCTCCGGCAATCACGCCCGCACGTTCCTCCATCGCACCCCCCGCAATACCCTCATCGAACTCCCGCTCGGCTGGTATGCCGAGAAGGTGGGCCACTGGGCCATGAACCCCGGCTACGACCGCCCCGATCACGAAGGCTTCCGCCGAAAAGTCGCCTACGATTGCATGTACTGCCACAACGGCTACCCGAAAATCCCCGACGGCCACGCACAACCCTTCGCCGAACCCGTCTACACGGACCCACTCCCCACCGGCATCGATTGCCAACGCTGCCACGGCCCAGGCCGCCAGCACGCCGAAATCGCCGCCTCCGGCAAGGCAACGCCCGAAGCCATTCGCGCCGCCATCGTCAACCCCGCCCGCCTCACCCCGGAGCGCCGCGAAGAGGTCTGCATCCAGTGCCACCTCGAAACCACCAGCTTCCCCCTCCCCAACTCCCTCCAGCGTTACGACCGCGGCCCCTTCGACTATCAACCCGGCCAGCCCCTCAGCAACCAATGGCTCTTCTTCGATCACGCCCCCGCCGCCGGCCGCGATGACAAGTTCGAAATCGTCAACGCCGTCTACCGCATCCGTCGTTCGAAATGCTTCCTCGAAAGTAAGGGCGCCATGGAATGCGGCACCTGCCACAATCCCCACGACGTCCCTCGAGGCGCGAAGGCCGTGGCCCACTATGACGCCGCCTGCCGCAAGTGCCACGGCGAACCATTCGCCAAAACCGTCGCCGCCGGGAAACACACGAAGGCCGCCGGCTGCGCGGATTGCCACA